>JAEERN010000097.1 GCA_016285815.1 Clostridiales bacterium | reverse complement strand
CGCTGGCGCTGCTGCTGTCCCCCGCCCCCGAGGGGCGGCAGGGACTGCCCGGGCTCATCGTCTGTCCCACCTCGCTGGTCCGAAGCTGGGCCGCCGAGTGCCGCCGCTTCGCGCCGGAGCTGGACCCGCTGATCGTGGCCGGATCCACGGCGGCCCGGGCCGCCGCCGCGGCCCGGGCGCCGGGCCGCCGGCTGGTCATCACGTCCTACGACTCGCTGAAGCGGGACGCGCCGCTCTACGCCGGAACGGAGTTCCGCGCCGTCATCGCCGACGAGGCCCAGTTCATCAAGAACCGCTCGACCCAGGCGGCGCTGGCGGTGAAATCCCTGCGGGCCGGGGCGCGGTTCGCCCTGACGGGCACGCCGGTGGAGAACCGCCCCTCGGAGCTGTGGTCTCTCTTCGACTTTCTGATGCCGGGCTATCTGGGACGGTACGCCGACTTCCGCGCCCGGTTCGAGATCCCCGCCGGCCGGGGCGACCGGGAGGCGCTGGATCGGCTGCGCCGCCTGACCGCGCCGTTCCTGCTGCGCCGGGTCAAGCGGGACGTGCTGCGCGAGCTGCCCGAAAAGACGGACGCCGTGCTGTACACCCGCCTCGCCCCCGCCCAAAAGCGGGCCTACGACGCGGTGGCCGCCGCGCTGGTGGCCGAGCTTCGCCAGCGGGCCGACGAGGCGTCCCTGCTGCCCGAGACCAACATGGCCATCCTGACCATGCTGCTGCGCCTGCGCCAGATCTGCTGTCACCCGCCGCTCTGTCTGGGGGCGGACTATGCGGGCGGCTCGTCCAAGCTGGCTCTCTGCACGGAGCTGATCTCGTCCCTGCTGGCCCAGGGCCACCGGATCCTGCTGTTTTCCCAGTTCACCTCCATGCTGGACGTGCTGGCCGCCCAGCTGGACGCCGAGGGGGTCGAGACCTTTCTGCTCACCGGGCGGACGCCGCCCGAAGAGCGGCTCGAGCTGGTCTCGCGCTTCAACGGGGGCCAGCGCCAGGTGTTCCTCATCTCGCTGAAGGCCGGGGGGACCGGACTGAACCTGACCGGCGCGGACGCCGTGATCCACTATGACCCGTGGTGGAACACCGCCGCCCAGAACCAGGCCACCGACCGCGCCCACCGCATCGGACAGGACCGCCACGTCTTCGTCTACCGCCTCATCGCCGAGAACACCATCGAGCAGAAGATCCTGGACCTTCAGGAGAAAAAGGCCGAGCTGGCCGCCGCGCTGGTGGACGGCGGCGACGGCGCCGCCGTCCGCATGACGCCCCGGGAGCTTCTGGCGCTTTTTGAGGACGGTTCGCCGGTTTCCTCTTGACACCGCGCCGTTTTCCGTGTATGATAATTAAAAATCTTGAACTGTTTTTTCTTCGGGAGGTCCCGCCATGCTGTATGACACGGCCGTCAGCCTGTACGACAAGTTCCGTCTGCTGCACTATCGCAAGCTCTTCGGCAACATCCGCGAAAAGGACGGCAGTCTCAGCGCCACGGAGGCCTTCGCCGTGGACGTGATCTCACTGCTGGGCACCCCGACCATCAAGCAGTTCGCCGACACCATCGGCATCTCTCAGCCCAACGCCACTTATAAGATCAACAACCTCATCGCCAAGGGCTACATCGAAAAGCTGCCCGCCGGCGAGGACCGGCGGGAGAGCCGCGTTCGCGTCTGCAACCGCTATTTTCTCTATGCCGGCAGCCGGGAGGACGATTTCATCGCCGAGGCCACGGCCCGCATGGAACGCGAGTGCACCCCCGAAGAGCTGGCCCTTTTCGAAAAGCTGCTGGCCCGCCTGAACGACTCCGTCCCGGTGTGACGCCCCCCTCCGCGCGGCCGCGCGGACTTCGCCCGTTCTCCCGCGATCCGTCTCCGGATCCTTATTCTGATAGAAATGCAGGTGACCGTTTCGATGACGTCCGGCAACTTCTGGGACTATGACGTGTGGTCTCTGGTGATCACGCTGACGCTGCTGCTGGCGGCCATGATCGTCGCGAACATGCTGCGGCGGCTCATCCGCCCCCTGCAGAAGGCCCTGATCCCCAGCTCGGTCCTGGGCGGGTTTCTGCTGCTGCTGGCCAACTTTATCTATCGCCGCATCACGGGCCAGAGCATGTTCTCGGCCATGACGCTGGAGACCCTGACCTATCACGGGCTCGGCCTCGGGTTCGTGGCCATGTCGCTGCGCCGCAAGGAAAAGAGCGACCTTCGGGTCCAGGCCTTCGACGCCGGCGTCACCGTCGTGGGCGGCTATCTGATCCAGGCCGTGCTGGGCCTGGGCGCCACCATCGCCTTCTTCTTCGCCCTGAACAAGGGCTTCGCCCCCGCGGGCCTGCTGCTGCCCATGGGCTACGGCCAGGGGCCCGGCCAGGCGTACAACTGGGGCCGCATCTTCGAGAACACCTACGGCTTCGAGAACGGCACCAGCTTCGGCCTGACCGTGGCGGCCATGGGCTTCATCGCCGCCAGCGTGGGCGGCATCCTCTACCTCAACGTCCTGCGGCGGCGGGGCCGCTTCTCCGGCGAGCTGGGCAAAGAGGTGAAGGAAGAGGTCTCCAACGAGAGCATCATGGGCCGCAACGAGATCCCCCTCTCGGAGTCCATGGACAAGCTGACGGTCCAGATCGCGCTGGTCTTCATCGCCTATATCGCCGCCTATCTCTTCATGCGCGGCGTCAACGCCGTCATCGACACCGGCGTTCTGGGCGACTTCGGCACTAACACGGTCCAGCCGCTGATCTGGGGCTTCAACTTCCTGTTCGGCACGCTGTTCGCCCTTCTGCTCAAGGCGCTGCTGGGCGGTCTGAAAAAGGCCAACGTCATCCACCGGGAGTACACCAACAACTTCATCCAGTCCCGCATCGCCGGGTTCATGTTCGACCTGATGGTGGTGGCCTCCATCGCGGCCATCGACCTCTCGGCCTTCACCCACGCGGAGTTCATCCTGCCGCTGGTCACCATCTGCGTGCTGGGCGCCGCGGGCACCTACGTCTATCTGCGGCTCATCTGTCCGCGGGTCTATCCCGGCTATTCCGACGAGGCCTTCCTCTCTCTCTACGGCATGCTGACCGGCACCGCCAGCACGGGCGTCATCCTGCTGCGCGAAAAGGACCCCACCTTCTCGACTCCCGCCGCGGGCAACATCGTCTATCACCAGCCGTGGGCCATCGCCTTCGGATTCCCCATGCTGCTGCTGCTGGGCTTCGCCCCCAAGAGCATGACCAACACGTTCCTCTCGCTGGGCGCCGTGGTCCTGCTCTTCGGCGCCATGCTGGTGATCCTGCTGCGGCGGCAGATCTTCCGGCGCAGGAAGAAAAAATAAGCCCTTTGGAAACGCGGCGAAACGCCGCCGGCGGGATCGGTCCCGCCGGCGGCGTCGTTTTTTCTGTTTTCCCGCGTTCAGGAGATGAACATGGCGTCTCCGAAGGAGAAGAAGCGATAGCGCCGCTCGACCGCCTCGCGGTAGGCCCCCAGCACGGCCTCGCGGCCGGCGAAGGCCGACACCAGCATGATCAGCGTGCTCTCCGGCAGGTGGAAGTTGGTGAACAGCGCGTCGATGCACCGGAACCGGCAGCCGGGGTAGAGGAAGATGTCCGTCTCGCCCTCACAGGGGCGGATGGTCCCGTCCTCCGCCGCGACGCTCTCCAGCACGCGGCAGGACGTGGTCCCCACGGCGACGACGCGGCCGCCGTTCCGGCGGGCGCGGTTCACCGCCTCGGCGCACTCTGCCGAGACGGCGTAGCGCTCGGTGTGCATCCTGTGGGCCTCGACGTTCTCCTCCTTGACGGGGCGGAAGGTGCCCAGGCCCACGTGCAGCGTCAAAAACGCGGTCTCCGCGCCGCGGGCGCGGATCTCGTCCAGGATCTCCGGCGTGAAGTGCAGCCCCGCCGTGGGCGCGGCGGCCGAGCCGAGATGCCGGGAATAGACCGTCTGATACCGCTCGGGATCGTCCAGCTCTTCCTTGATGTACGGGGGCAGCGGGGTGCGCCCCAGCTGCGCCAGCAGCCGGTCGAAGTCCCCCTCGAAGTCCAGGCGGACCGTGCGCAGGCCCTCTTCGCCCTCGCCCACGATCTCGGCGGTCATGAGTCCGCCGCCGAAGGTCACCCGGGCCCCGGCGTGCAGCCGCCGGCCCGGCTTGGCCAGACACTCCCACATGCCGCCGGCCAGAGGCTTCAGCAGCAGGAGCTCCGCCGCGCCGCCGCCGGCCCGCTCGCCCAGCAGGCGGGCCTGGAGGACGCGCGAATCGTTGAACACCAGACAGTCCCCCGGCCTCAGCCGCTCGGGAAAGCGCCGGAACTCCGTGTGCTCCACGGCCCCCGTGGCCCGGTCCAGACACAACAGCCGCGACCCGTCCCGCCGGACGCAGGGCGTCTGCGCGATCAGCTCCGGCGGAAGGTCATACCAGAAATCTTTCGTCCGCATCTTTTGCCGGATCAGTAGTCGAAACCGCTGATCTCCACTCCCGTGTAATAGTATTTGATGATCTGATCGAAGGTCCAGCCGGCCTTGGCCATGCCGTAGGACCCCCACTGACAGAGCCCGAGGCTGTGGCCCCAGCCCGCGCCGTCGAAGACCCACGTGGGCTCTCCGACCGGCTCCGTGGCCCGCACCACCTCCTGGCCCTCCGCCGTCAGGGCGGTCCGCGCCGACTCGGGCAGCGGGATCTTCTGTCCCGCTCCGTTGATGACGTAGGCGCCGTTGAGCCCCGCGGTCAGCTCCGTCCCGTCGTTGACGAAGACGGACCCCTTGCGGTAGACCGAAAAGTTCTGACTCAGCAGGATGTCCGTCCCCAGCACCATGCGCATGTTCTCTTTGCTCAGGTTGATGGTCCTGGTCCCGTCGGTGATGGACAGGGTCAAAGCGCTGCCCGCGGCCGTGCGGGCCGAGACCTCGACCCCGGTCACCGTGCCGATGCTGTAGCCCTTGGACTGGAGCTTCGCCGTCAGCCGGGCGGCGGTGAGCTCCTTGACCCAGACGCCGTTCTGGGCCGCCGTGGCGCCGATGGTGGTCTGCTCGAAGGTCTCTTTGACCGAGCGCAGATAGGGAAGCGCGGCCTCCCAGACGTTTTCACAGTCCTCGGTGAACCCGCCGTTGGTGGAGTGATAGACCGCCTGGATGGGCTTTTTGTCATAGGTGATCAGCATCCCGTCCACCGCGTCGCAGCAGGAGACCACCGTGTCCGTCTCGCTGATGAGGCTCTCCGAGCCGATGCCCTCGTAGACCTGACAGTGCTGGCCCGTGCAGACGTCGAACCCGTAGGACGAATGCCGGCCCTCGTTGTACAGCGCGAAGGTCGAGGCGATGACGGCCATGGCCTTCAGGCTCTCCTCCGGCCAGCCGGGGTTCAGCTCGTACGGCACCACGCCGCGGACGTACAGCCCCAGCGGCAGCACGTTGACCACGGAAAACACGGTGTCCGAGCTCTTGACGAAGTCCATGACGCCGTAATACCGCCGCGCGCCGTAGGCCGGCGAGGCGAAGTAGGTCTGGGGCGCGTCGCCCCCCACGGCCTTGACGGCCAGCTCCTGCGTGCTGCCGTCCCACTCGAACAGCACGTCCCGCGTGCCGTAGTTCAGGATGAAATAGCCGTTGCCGCCGCCGGCGACGACCTTCGCCGTCAGCCCGGCAAAGGAATCGGACGAGGCGAGACTGGCCGAAACGTCCTCCAGCGCGCTCTGGGCCGCGGCTTTGGACGTGAACCGGCCCAGCCGCACCGTGTACCCGCCGGAGGTGTACGCCGGATAGGCGTAATACCCGGTCACGGACCCCGCCTCGGCGGTCTTCGCCTTCAGCGTCTTCTGGTCCTCCCAGTTCTGAACGATCTCCACGTGCCACCGGCCCACGCAGGCGCTCTGATCCGCGCCGTCGGAGAGATACGTCCCGCCGGCGGGATAGTAGTTGCCGCTGCTGCGGACCACGGTGATCTTCGTGGACGAGACGGTGAAATAGCCCTTGAACTTGTCCGTCGTCGGGTTGATCCAGCCGGCCTGGAACCCCGTGCCCGTGCCCGAGGCCACCTGGAGCGTGGCGGCGCTTTTCCCGCTGCTGCCATAGGCGAGGCCGACGCGCACGTTGTGGTCGGAATAGCTCTTCAGCGCAGACGAGGAAAAGCCCGGCACCAGCGCCAGCGTCATGGCCGCCGCCAGCACGAACGCCGCGACCCGCTCCGGCCGGAAAAGCTTTTTCAGCGCATCCACGTCATATCCCCGTCCCTTCTGCATAAAAATAAACCGGTCCGGCGGCGGCCGGTCCGCCGCCGCCGCGGAGGGGCGCCGCCGCCCGCCCGCTTTTTTATTGACACTTTCGTCTGCTTCTGCTATAATATGCCTGAATGGTCCGGCGATTTGCCCGCCGGACTGCCGTCATGGCATATTATACTATAAAACGGCCTTTTTTGCAAGCATCAAAGTTGTAAACTCTGTGCGGGCGAGGCCCTCCCGAACGAACGCGCGCCGTCCGCCCGGGTCCCAACGGAAAGGATCGGTCAAAAAAGATGGAAAAGTACAGTGTCGGCATCATCGGCGCCACCGGGATGGTGGGCCAGCGGTTCGCCCTTTTGCTGGCGGATCACCCCTGGTTCGAGGTCAAGGTCCTGGCGGCCAGCGCCCGAAGCGCGGGCAAGACGTATCGCGAGGCGGCCGGCAGCCGCTGGCTGCTGGCGGATCCCATGCCGGAAAAGCTGGCCTCGATGACCGTGCTGGACGCCACCGCCGACCGCAGGACCATCGTCGACTCGGTGGATTTCGTCTTCTGCGCCGTCGATATGCCCAAGGACGAGATCCGCGCGCTGGAGGAGGCCTATGCCGCCGCCGGGTGCCCGGTCATGTCCAACAACAGCGCCAACCGGTTCACACCGGACGTTCCCATGATCATCCCGGAGATCAACCCCGAGCACGCCGAGGTCATCCCCTATCAGCAGAAGCGCCTCGGCACGGACCGCGGCTTCATCGCGGTCAAGTCCAACTGCTCGCTGCAGAGCTACGTTCCCGCCATCCACCCGCTGCTGCCGCTTGGCGTCGAGCGGGCGCTGGCCTGCACCTATCAGGCCATCTCCGGCGCAGGCAAGACCTTTGCCACCTGGCCCGAGATCACCGACAACGTGATCCCCTTCATCGGCGGCGAGGAGGAGAAGAGCGAGCGCGAGCCCACCAAGATCTGGGGCGTTCTGGAGAACGGCGTCATCCGCCCGCGGGAGATCGTTCCCATCACCGCCCAGTGTCTGCGCGTTCCTGTCAGCGACGGGCACATGGCCGCCGTCTTCGTCAAGCTGGCCCAAAACCCCGGCCGGGACGAGATCCTGCGCCGCTGGACCGAGTTCTCCGGCGAGCCCCAGCGGCTCGGCCTGCCCAGCGCGCCCAGGCAGTTCCTGCACTACTTCGAAGAGGACAACCGCCCCCAGACCCGTCTGGACCGCAATCTGGAAAACGGCATGGCCGTCAGCATCGGCCGCCTGCGGGAGGACAGCCAGTACACGATCAAGTTCGTCTGTCTGTCCCACAACACCCTGCGCGGCGCCGCCGGCGGCGGCGTCCTGATGGCCGAGCTGCTCTGCGCCAAAGGCTATATCAAGAGATCCTGACCCGAAAGGAGAGGTTTCCATGAAAACACCCGTGTTCCGCGGCTCTTCCGTCGCCATCGTCACCCCCTTCAAGGCCGACGGCTCCGTCGACTTCGACGCGCTGGGCCGTCTGATCGAATTCCAGATCGCCTCGGGCACTGACTGCATCACCATCTGCGGCACCACCGGCGAAAAGTCCACTCTGGCCGACGGCGAACACCGGGAGTGCATCCGCTTCTGTGTGGAAAAGGTCGCCGGGCGCGTTCCCGTGGTGGCCGGCACCGGCGGCAACGACACCCGCTATTCCCTGTCCCTGTGCCAGTACGCCGAAAGCGTGGGGGCCGACGCGCTGCTCTGCGTCACGCCGTACTACAACAAGGCCTCTCAGACCGGCCTCGTGCGCCATTTCGAGTATCTGGCCGACCGGGTCTCGAAGCCCGTCATCCTGTACAACGTCCCCTCCCGCACGGGCATGACCATCGCCCCGGAGACCTATGCCCAGCTGGCGCGTCACCCCATGATCAACGGCGTCAAGGAAGCCTCCGGCAACTTCTCGCTGATCGCCCGCATCCGCGAGCTGTGCGGGGACGAGCTGAACCTCTGGAGCGGCAACGACGACCAGGTGGTCCCCATGATGGCGCTGGGCGCCGTGGGCGTGATCTCCGTGGTGGCCAACGTGGCCCCCGCCGCCGTGTCCAAAATGTGCCGTCTGGCGCTGGAGGGCGATTTTGCCGCCGCCGCCCGGCTGCAGATCGAATACCTGCGGCTGGCCAACGACCTGTTCCTCGAGGTCAACCCCATCCCGGTCAAGACCGCGCTGGGGATGATGGGCCTCTGCTCGCCGGACCTGCGCCTGCCGCTCTGCGAGATGGGCGCGGCCAACGCCGACAAGCTGGCCGCCACGCTGCGCCACTACGGGCTCGTCGACTGAAGGGCGGCGGGACCGATGCTGAAGATACTCCTCTGCGGCTGTATGGGCCGCATGGGCCGGGCCGTCGCCGAGCTCGTCTCCCGGGACGAGGACGCCGTCGTCGCGGCCGGCGTGGACCGCGTTCCCGGCGCGTCCGCCGATTTTCCGGTCTATCCGGACCTCTCCGCCGTGGACGCGGCGGTCGACGCGGTGGTGGATTTCTCCCACCGCTCGGCGCTGCCCGCAATCCTCGCCTTCTGCGCCCGGACCGGGACCCCGGCAGTGCTGGCCTCGACGGGCTATACCGCGGAGGACGACGCGGCCGTGGCCGCGGCGTCTGAAACGCTGGCCCTGTTCCGCTCGGCCAACATGAGCCTCGGCGTGGCGCTGCTGACCCATCTGACCGCCATCGCCGCCCGCGAGCTGGGCGACGATTTCGACGTGGAGATCATCGAGCGCCACCACAACAAAAAGCTGGACGCCCCCAGCGGGACCGCCCTGCACCTGGCCGAGACGGTCCGCGCGGCGTCCGCCTCGCCCAAGACCGAGATCTACGACCGCCACGCCGTCCGGCGCGAGCGGGGGAAAGCCGAGATCGGCATGCACTCCGTCCGCGGCGGCACCATCATCGGCGAGCACGAGGTCCTGTTCGCCGGCTGGAACGAGACGATCTCGCTCTCGCACTCGGCCCAGAGCCGCGAGGTCTTCGCCGCGGGCGCCCTGCGGGCGGCGCGGTTCCTCGCCGCCGTCGGCAAGCCCGGTCTGTACGGGATGGAGGACCTTTTCCGCCGTCCGTAAGGCCCGCCCGGGCGCGCCGCGAGGTCCGTCCGCCCGGCGGCGCGGCCGCCGCCGGAAATTTTTCTTGGATTTTTTGATTTTCCCTCTTGCAATCCGCGGCGAATTGTGTTATTATTTTTAGGCTGTCCGTTGTACAGCTTTTTCAGACATTTCCAAAGGAGGTGTGCCACAATGGCAAAATGCGAGATCTGCGGCAAGGGCGTTACTTTCGGCATCAACATTTCCCATTCGCACCGTCGTTCAAACCGGGCGTATAAGCCCAACGTGAAAAGGGTCAAGGCCGTTGTCAACGGATCGCCCTGTCACATCTATGTTTGCACAAGGTGCCTCCGCTCCAATAAAGTCACCCGTGCCGTCTGACCCGGCAAACCCACAAGGACAAAAAACAAGACCCTTCGGGACATCCCGCCGGGTCTCGTTTTTTTCTCTTTTTCCGGGCTATCCGCCGCACACGGCCGGCACTTTCCCTGTGTTCCAGTCGTCGATGCAGGGCCGCAGATAGATGCCAGCATACGTTGACCGACGGCACCGCGCACAGCGGACCACAAAGTCGCCCACATGGTCCATCACGGTCTCCGCGCCTCCTCCGCAGCCGCACGCGCGGCGGATATGGCGCTCAAAGCCGTGGAGCGGTGTGTACGTCGGCTGACTCATCGCAAAAAACTCTTCATCGCTTTCAAAAGAAAAAAGCTTTACGGAAAAGTCGTCGAAAACCAGTCGGCGCGCTTTGCCGTCCTCGTCGACCGACAACAGCCTCTCGCCCGCGAACAGCAACGTTTCCGGAGCCTCGCCGAACATATCGTCCGCCGGCTCGATCCTATACGGTTCTTTTGAATAGTCATCCGTCGTCTCCTGGATCCTGACGCCGTCGGCACCGACAACGAGGGCTTCCTCCGCCGTCTGCAGCACCAGCCATTCTCCGTCCGTCAAAAGAAGCGCCGGCTCCGGCGCGTACAGCAGGAGAGAATTGCTGCGCTGCCTGTAATTCCGTGCCCACAGAACCCTTTGGACAGGGTTTTCGCAAAACACGCCGGACCCTCCTTTCCGGGGGTTACTCCGTCACCCCGGCGGGCAGTCTGCCCGTCTCCGCCGCGCCCGCGGGCAGCGCCAGCCGCATGGCGCGCTCCATGACCTCGACGGTGAAGTCCGAACACTCGGCGATCTCGCCGTCCAGACAGACGAAGCTGCCCTCCGGCGCCCGGACCTGAACGGCCCGGCTGCGCCGGTAGACGATGTGCGGGGCAAAGCGCGGATCCTCCAGATGGTCGCCCCGGGTATAGCTGCCCAGCAGCTGCACGAACTTAATCCGCGAGATCGGCAGCACCACGCAGACGTCCAGCAGTCCGTCGCCGCAGACGGAATTGGGCGCGCAGCAGTACTTTCCGCCGTAATAGCTGCCGTTGGCCACCGAGCACAGCAGCAGACGGCCGCCGTTGAGCCGGTCCCCGTCCGCATAGACGTCGAAATCGTTTTTCATCGAAACGGCCAGCGCGCGGAGCACGCCGGTGGTATAGGCGTTCCGGCCGCCGACGACCGGCTTGCGCTTGATCCTGTTCATGGTGCCGGCCACTACGGCGTCGAATCCGAAGTTGCAGATGTTGACGGCGATCCGGTCGCCGACCTTCATCAGGTCGACCTCGACCTCCGGCGCGGCCAGCTGGGCCGCCAGATCGAGAAACGGCGCCTTGCCGCCGAAATGCTTGACGTAATCGTTCCCGCTGCCGCAGGGGACCACCCCCACCGAGGCGTTGGCCGCCCCCGCCGCGCCGGCCGCCACCTCGTTCAGCGTGCCGTCCCCGCCGCAGGCGTAGAACCGGACGGGGCCCTCCGCTCCGGCGGCGGTGCGGCAGACGAAGTCCGTCGCGTCTCCCGGGCCCCGGGTCTCATAGAGCGACCAGTCGTATCCGCCGCCCACCGACTCCAGCGTGTCCCGGATCGTCTCGCGGCAGTTCTTCTGCCCCGCCTGCGGGTTGACCACAAAAATATGCCTCATACGCATCTCCCGTTCCCCACTGTACACTTGCGGCCATTATACCATATCCCGCCCGGCTTTTCAACAAAAAAACGCTTTTTCTCCGCCCGTCGCCGCGCAAAGCTCGAAGCACCTGTCCGGCCGCAGCGCGGCGGCGGGCGCCGCGGCGAAGCGGCCGCGAAAGGCGGGACCGGGCCGCCCCCCCCCCGCGGGGGAAAAAGACCCCGCGGGCGCTTGACTTTCCGTGTCTGGGGTGCTATCCTTATCCGGACGTCCCCCGACAGAAAACCTTTTCCAAAAAGGAGGCGCAGTCATGGCCCACGGAGAAAACGTCTTCGCCGAGAGCAGCGCCGAGCGCCTGATCCCCGAGGAGAACATCGACCGGCTGGAGCAGGAGTTCATCGACAAATATTACGTCAGGAACAACCGGAACCCGCTCCGGACCCTGGCGCGGCTGTACCGCCGGTATTACAAAAAGCTTCTCGCCTCGGTGATCTTCTGCGTCATCAAGACCAGCCCGGGGCTGTTCCTGCCCATCGCCACGGCCAACATCATCGACGTCATCGCCGCCCGGCCGGAGCACCCGTGGCGCGTGGTGCTGATCAACGCACTGATCGCGCTGGGGCTTTTGACCATCAATATCCCCTTCCACGTGCTGTACATCAAATACCTGTCCGTCTCCACCCGGTCGGTGGAGGCGGGCCTTCGGGGCGCCATCGTCCGCAAGCTGCAGCAGCTCTCCATCCGGTTCAACAAGGAGATGCTGTCCGGGCGGATCCAGACCAAGATCATCCGGGACGTGGAGGCCATCCACGAGCTGTCCTTCCAGACGCTGAACACCATCCTGGACACGGCCATCAATCTGGTGACCATCCTCGTGGTCATCCTGGTCAAGCAGGACTGGTACATCCTGGCGTTCTTCGCCCTCTGCGGACCGGCCTCGGCCATGTTCTCCCGGTTCTTCATCGGGAACATCCGCTTCAGCAACCGAATGTTCCGGGTCGAGATGGAGAACACCTCCGTCCGCGTCTCGGACATGGTGGAGATGATCCCCGTCACCCGCGCCCACGGTCTCGGCGACGAAGAGACCCGCCGCATGACCGAACAGGTCAGCCATCTGGCCGCCCGGGGCCTGCGGCTGGACCGGGTGTCCAGCCTGTTCGGGTCCGTCAACTGGGTCGTCATGCAGGCGTTCCGGCTGGCCTGTCTCATCTTCACCGTGGCGCTGGCCTTGAACGAGGTCATCAGCGCCGGCGACGTGACGCTGTACCAGAGCTATTTCACGTCGCTGGTGGCGTATATCAGCACCATCGTCAACATGATCCCCATCCTGGCCCGGGGCGGAGAGTCCATCAACTCCGTGGGCGAGATCCTCGGCGCCAACGACGTCGAGGACAACCGGGGCAAGAAAAAGCTGGACGAGGTCCGCGGCGCCTTCGCCTTTGAGGATGTCCACTTCAGCTATGAGGACGGCCGGCCCGTCCTGAACGGGCTGGACCTCGCCGTCCGGGCGGGCGAGACCGTGGCCATCGTGGGCGAGTCCGGCGCGGGCAAGTCCACCATCCTGAACCTGGCCACAGGGTTCTATATGCCCTCGTCCGGCCGGGTCACCGTGGACGGGATCGATCTGTCCCAGGTGGACCTGACCAGCTATCGCCGGCACATCGCCGTGGTGCCCCAGACCAGCGCCCTGTTCTCCGGCACGATCCGGGACAACATCACCTACGGCGCGCCGGACGTGTCCGAGGCAAGGCTGGCCGAGGTCCTCGACGCGGCCTGTCTGCGCAGCGTCGTCGACGCGCTGCCCGAGGGGCTGGACACCCCCGTGGGCGAGCACGGCGGCCACCTGTCCGGCGGCCAGCGCCAGCGCATCTCCATCGCCCGCGCCCTGATCCGGGACCCCCGGGTCATCATCCTGGACGAGGCCACCAGTGCGCTGGACACCGTCTCGGAAAAACACATCCAGACCGCCATCCACAACCTGTCCCGGGGCCGCACGACGCTCATCGTCGCCCACCGGCTGTCCACCGTCAAGGACGCGGACCGCATCGCCGTGCTCAAGGACGGCAAGTGCGTCGAGTTCGGCACCTTCGACGAGCTCATGGCCCTGAACGGCGAGTTCAGCCGGTTCCGCAACCTTCAGGTCTGAGCCCGCCGCGCTTGACAAACCGGCCCGCGCAGAGTATAATCTTTTCAACGAGCTTCGAACAGACAGGATGGTTCCCATGAAATTTTCCTTCTCCACCCTCGGCTGTCCCCGCTGGACGCTGAGCGAGATCGTCACCGCGGCCAAGGATCTGGGCTATGCCGGGGTCGAGCTGCGCGGTCTGGGGGACGATATCTTCCTGCCGGACGCCCGCGTCTTCCGCCAGGGCGGCGCCGGCGCGGCGCGGGAGTTCTCGTCCCGCGGGCTGGCCGTGCCCTGCATCGCCACGGAGTGCGAGGTCTTCGGCCATATGCCGGATCTGGCGGAAAAGGTCGGCGCCTATCTGCGGCTGGCCGCGGCGCTGGGCTGTCCCAACCTGCGCCTGCTGGGCGACCGGGACCCGTGGAAGAGCGACGAGGCCGACGCGGAGACCGTGGCGGCCAACCTGCGCCTGCTGGCCCCCGAGGCCGAGCGGATGGGGGTCAGCCTTCTTCTGGAGAGCAACGGCATCTTTTCGGACAGCGCCCTGCTGGCCGACACCGTCCGCGCCGTGAACAGTCCCCGCGTGGCCGTCCTGTGGGACGTCAACCACCCCGTCCGCTACGGCGGCGAGACGCCGGAAAAGACGTGGGCCAATCTGGCCGGTCTGGTGCGGCACGTCCACGTCAAGGACTCGGTGGTGACCAACGGCGAGGTGGTCTACAAGATGCTGGGCCGCGGCACCCTGCCGCTGAGCGAGGCCTTCGGCCTGCTCAAGTCCGGCGGGTACGACGGGTTCGTGTCGCTGGAGTGGACCAAGCGCTGGCATCAGGAGCTGGAAGAGCCGGGCATCGTGTTCGACCACTTCATCCACCACGCCCGCCGCATCTGGGAAAAAGCCTGAAAGGCAAAAACGCGCCGCCCGACCGGGAAGCCCCGGCCGGGCGGCTTTTTTTTGCGGAGGACGGTCTACCGGCGGCGGGCAGGGCCCGGCTCGTCACTCAGACCGAGAAAATAGTCGGCGCTCACTCCGTAAAACCGGCAGAGCGTTACCGCATGGCGCAGCGGAAGTTCGTTTTCGCCGGTTTCATAACGCGAATAGACCTGCTGCGTCGTGCCTAAAATCTGCGCCAGCTCCCGCTGCGTCCGGTCGCTGTCTTCCCGAAGCTCCCGCATCCGCTCCCGATAGGTCTTCATGTTCCGATAACCCCTCCGTGGATCTCTTTTCTCTAAAAAATTTTACTATACACTAGATCAGACGTCTTGACATTACACTATATCAGGTGTATAATCAACGTGTTCGCCCCTTCTCCTGCCAGTTCGATCCATTCTTTTGGAAAGGAACCGCCATGAATCATTCCTCTCGTCCGGTCTCCTCCGCCGACCCGGCGCTTGAGCAGGCCCTGACCGCCGCGCTTGCCTTTGCTAAGATCCCGGCCGACGCCGCACAGATCGTCCGCGTCGACCGAAGGGAGCTTTTCCTCATGGAATTCCGTGAAGGCGCGTTTCGCCATGTCGTCAAACTCGAGGCGGGCTGTGACGTCCCGTTGTCGCATACCGTCTTCGCCAACGGCTGTTCGGACCCGCTCATCGACAGGAGCGAGGCCCTTCGGATCGCCCTGAACGAAGTTTGTCTCACCCGTGCCGACGTGGAAAACCTCGATGTGTCCCTTTATCTTCCCGCAGAAAAGGGGCCTTGTTTTGCCGTCGGTTTCGACGACGGCTGTTTTGAATACGACATCGAGGTCGACGCCCGGGACGGCACAATCCGTTCGTCTTCCTGTCTTGAACGGAATCCCTCCTAGCTGTGTTCCCGCATTCGTCTCGCGCGCAAAAAAAGAGCCGTCCCGGCGGGGACGGCTCTTTTTTTCTTCTATCGGCGCGGCTACCGCTCGCTTCCGTCGTAGGGCTCGCCCCGGACGGGATAGAACCGCGGGACGATCTCGCCGTTCCGGACGCGGAACACCGCCGTGGCGTCTCCCGCCACGAAGATGTCCTCGTCTTTTGCGTGCTGATGGAGCATCCAGAAGTTGTCCCGAAGGTTCTTCAGGATCAGATAGCGCCCCTCCGGCACCAGCATGTATTTCGTCCGGATCAGCTCGTAGATGTTCTCCACCCGGTCGATCAGATGGTGCGCCGTCTGCAGGAACGTGCACGACAGGGACGAGCCCGCGTACCGCCCCACCAGCGAGTTGCCGTTGGAGACGCGCGCGTCCCCCAGAAAGATCACCGAGGCCCCGTCGAAGGTCAGCTTCAGCACGGTGCTGGTCTCGTTGGTCCCCTCGTAGGGGCGCTTGTCCCCGTGAAGGCCCAGCATGTCCTCGTGGGTCAGGATCACCTCGACCTCGGCGTTGGACAGGAAAAACGTCATGCCGGTGTGCAGCTTCAGGAACTTCAGCTCCGGGTAATACTCCCTGAGCCGCGCCCGCAGGCGCTTGACGGCGGCGGCGCTGTTGTCGTTCCAGCCGTAATAGGCGAAGTGGGGAAAGTTGAACATGGCCCGGCGAACGCGGATCTGGCCGCGGTATTTTTTCAAAAGCCGGCCGAAGAACTCCATGTGGTCGTCGTGGGGATGGGTGCAGAACCACGCGGCCACGGTGATCTCGTCCGCGCCGCCGCAGAGCTTCCGAAGGCGGGCCATGGCCTCGTCCACGGCGATCTCCGTGGCCTGTTCGATCTCGCCGCCGTCCACCAGGATCAGCTCGTTGTTCCGCAGGCGCACGGCGTAGAACATGCCGCAGTCGCAGGTCACGCCGGGGATCATGTCGCTGTAATACAGGCCGAACTGCATCAGCTCGGTGTCGTCCCGGACCGACGGCTCAGCCGATCCGGCAAAGTCCGCCACCGTGTCTCCCGCGCTGTCCGCCGCGATCCGGGCGGTCTTTTCGTTGAAGACGTAATAGGCGTACAGCCGCACGGGCCCCGTGAACTCGGCGAAAAGCCCCGTCTCGCTCTCCCGGGACCACGTCCCGGCGAAGCCCGCGGCCGCCAGCTTGGCGAGCCACGCGCGGAACTCCGCCTCGCTGGTGCGGTACACGATCTGGACCCGAGCGTCCTCTCCGGACTCGGCGAACACGTCGTCGCCCAGCCCGCTGCCGCCGCAGAAGACCGTGGGGTACCGCTCGCCCCCCTCGTATTCCGGCACGCCGTCCAGTTTCCAAGCTTCCGTCATGGTTTTTCCCCCGTTTCCTCTGTCGTCGCCCGCTTCACCGCGCCGGGGCCAGGCCCGCGCTCTGCGCGAACCGCGCCAGGCCCGCCTGTCCCGCCGGGTCGTTCCGGAAGACGCCGCAGTCCTCCAGACACCCCACGAAGATCTTTCCCGTCTCTTCCCGCAGGACGGCGCCCCACGCCTCCGGCGGGACGTCCGTCCGCGCGCACAGCGCGCGGTACCACGCCTCGTGGGGGGCCAGCTCGGGCCGGTCGTAAAAGCTCGCCCGGTCGCCGGTGAGACAAGCCTCGACAGCCGCCAGCTCGGCGCTCAGCCGGGACGGCAGCACCGCCAGCCCCATGACCTCGATGAGGCCGATGTTCTCTTTTTTGATGTGGTGGCGCGAGGGCGCCGGGTGGAACAGGCCCAGCGGCCGCTCTTCGGTGCAGCGGTTGTTGCGCAGCACCAGATCCAGCTCGTTCCTCCCGTCCTTCCGGCGGGCGATGGGCGTGACCGCGTTGTGGGGCGCGCCGTCGGACTCGGCCAGGATCCCCAGCGACTCGTCCGAATACCCGCGCCAGGCGCCCAGGATCCGGTCCGCCAGCCCGGCCAGCGCCTCCGGGTCCGCCGAGGACAGGCGGAGCACCGACAGGGGCCACCGGATCGCGTCCACCCGGACGGCGGGGAAGTCCGCCGCGCGGAACGACGCCGTGACCGGCGCGCTCTCCATGGGAAAGGCCGCCCGGCCGCCCTGGAAGTGGTCGTGGGACAGGATCGAGCCGCCCACGATGGGCAGGTCCGCGTTGGACCCCACGAAGTAGTGGGGAAAGCGGCCGACGAACTCCAAAAGCCGGACGAAGGTGGACCGGTCCGTCTTCATGGGCCGGTGCTCGCCGGACAGCACGATGCAGTGCTCGTTGTAATAGACGTAAGGCGAGTACTGGAGATACCACGTCTCGCCCCCCAGCTCCAGCGGGATCACCCGGTGGCTGCCCCGGGGTGCCGAGGCGGCCGTCCCGCCGAAGCCCTCGTTTTCCCGGCAGAGGGCGCAGGCGGGGTACGCCGTTTTCGGCGCCGAGCGCGCCGCGGCGATGTCGCGCGGGTCCTTTTCCGGCTTGGACAGGTTCACCGAGATCAGGATCTCGCCATAGGGCGAGCCCACGGACCAGTGCAGATCCTTGGCGCAGCGCTCGGCCCGGATGTAGTTGGAGGCCCGGGAGAAGTCGTAGAACCAGTCCGTGGCCCGGGCGGGCGACTCGGCGTAAAGCGCCCGGAAGCGCGCCGTCACCTCGGACGGGCGCGGCAGAAGGGCCGCCATCAGCTCGGTGTCGAACCGGTCCCGCCGGGCCGTGGTGTCCAGCGCTCCGCCGGCCGCGGCCCGGTCCGTCAGGCGGTCCAGAAGCGTCTGCGGCCACTGCGGCAGCGGGTCCAGCGGCCCGCTCCAGAGCGGGCAGTCCGGCCGGCCCATGGCCTCGGCCAGACGGTTCGCCGCCCAGACGGCGTCCTGCTCTTCGATCAGTCCGTGCGCCCGCGCGTACGCCGTCAGCATGGCGATGTCGTATCCCAATTCGTCCCGCTGCTGCACGTTCGTTCCTCTCTTTCAAAACAACGCCGCAGCGGCGCGGTGCGCCGTGCGGTCGTTGCAGCGTTTTTGCCCGAAGCTATTTTTTGCGCCGCCCGCTCAGGAACAGATACCACAGGATCGTCAGCACCTGCATGACGGCGGCCACGATGAAGATCAGCCAAAGCCCCTGCATCCGCAGGGTCAGATAGACGCAGGCCGCCGCGATCCAAACCAGCGAGCTGACGAAAAAGAAGCCCAGCGTCTTGTTCCACCAGATGTGGGCGAACACGATCAGCACGACGGCCGACACCGCCGCGGTGTAGACGAACACCAGCCAGAGCCGTTCCGCCTCCGGGAAGACCATGCGGAGCACCAGAAAGATCACCGTCCCCACCAGCCACGGCAGCAGCGCGGACATGATGGGCACGAGGATGCTGACACGGCGCGAGCGCCCTGTCTTCGGTTTGGCCGGCTCGGCTTCGGTGATCAGATCGTTGACGGTGACGCCGAACAGCTCCGCCATGACGGACAGCACATAGACGTCCGGCAGGCCCTCGGCCCGCTCCCACTTGGAGACCGACTTGTCGGAATAGTTGATCTTTTCCGCCAGCTCCGCCTGGGTCATGCCGCACTCTTTCCGGTAATAAGCCAGCTTGTTCGCTATGATCTTTTTGAGTTCTTCTTCGTTCATGGCTTCATTATATCATACCCCCGCCCCTTTTTCAAGGGAAACGCCCCCGCCTCGAACGTGAATTTTCTGTGTCCGCGCCGTCCCGTCCGCGCGCGCAAAGAGGCCCGCCGGACCCCGATCGGGGTCCGGCGGGCCTCTTTTTCTGCTTTTACTTCGTTTTTCCGAAGGGTCTCGTCCCGCCGCTCCGGGCGAGCATCCGCATGGCGTTCAGGATCGCGATCACCGTCACGCCCACGTCTCCGAACACCGCCGCCCACATGCCGACCAGACCCAGCGCGCCCAGCGCCAGCACCAGGAACTTGACCGCCAGCGCGAACACGACGTTCTCCCGCACGATGCGGACGGTCTTCCGCGCGATGCGGACCAGCACGGCGAGCTTTCCCAGATCGTCGTCCATCAGCACCACGTCCGCCGCCTCGATGGCGGCGTCCGATCCCATGGTCCCCATGGCGATGCCGACGTCCGCCCGCATGAGGACCGGCGCGTCGTTGATGCCGTCCCCCACGTAGGCCAGCCGCTCCCGCGGGCCCTGGGCCGCCAGCAGCGCCTCGACCTGCTCCACCTTTTCCGCCGGCAGAAGCTCCGCGCAGACCCGGTCGATCCCCAGCGCCTCGCCCACGGCCCCGGCGGCGCTCTGCCGGTCGCCGCTGAGCATCACCGTCCGCCGGACGCCCGCCCCGCGCCGGGCCGAGAGGGCCTCCCGCGCGCCGGCCTTCACCTCGGCCCAAATGCCGCTG
>JAEERN010000003.1 GCA_016285815.1 Clostridiales bacterium | reverse complement strand
CCCAGCTGCGGACGAACCGGGCCGGGATGTCATGTCAGATTGGGTGACGAATACGCGCCACCCCTGTTGCTCCGTCCATCGTCCCAAGGAGGCGTAGTATGTTGCACTTTTCCAAAGAGAGTGCAACAATGCGCGAAAAAAGAAAATTAATGTAAATTGCATTATTATATGGATCGCGGGGAGAAAAGTCAAGGCGTTTTTTCGAAGGGCGGCGCGTATCGTTTTTCGCCGGCGAGGCAAAAAAAGGCTCCGCGCGGCCGAATCGGATCGGACGGCGCGGAGCGCAAAGAGAAAAGGAGCGAAACAAAGCGCGGGGCGGAGGCGGCGAAGGCCTCAGATGTACTGCCGCACGCCTTCGGGCAGCGTGTCCGGTTCGGCGCTGATGGTGATGACGAAGTTCACGCCGGTGGTCCGGGAGAGCGCCTCGAGGTTTTCGAAAAACTCCACCGCGACGACGGGGTCGGTGTTTTCCACGATCTTATAGAGACTGTCGATGAAGACAGAGGTGATGTCATAGTTCTGGGCGTAGAGTCCGCAGAGGAAACCGTAAAAGCTCTGGAAGCTGGTGATCCGGTAATCGACGGTGTCGATCAGGCGGCACTTGTGACTGATGTCGTAGGTGAGCTTGGGGCTTTTTTCTATACAGATGACGCTGCCGTGGGCGTTTTCAACGGCCTCGTTGACCATCTCGATGAGCTGTTTGGTCTTTCCGTGGCCCTTCAGGCCGACGATGCATTTGATCATGTGGATCTCCCCCGATCTATTCTTGATTTCGGTCGTGTCTCTATTGTAGCATAGACTGCACGAAAAGGCAACCGCGGTTTATAAAAAAATTGTGAACCCTGTCCGTCAGAAGAACGGCCCGCGGGCAGAGCGCCCGCGGGCCGGGGGGGAAAAACGCGCGTCATTCTTCGATATAGTCGGCCACCAGCTTTTCCAGCGCGGCCATGTCGCCGGCGGGGACGGCGGGGACGCCGGGCGTGATGCTCCACAGCTCCGACGAGGTGACGCAGTCGCCGGGGCTGACCGGGGCGAGGCGGCCCAGGCTTTCCAGCTCGAGGATGGCGGGGTTGGTGTACAGCTCCGCCGAGCAGCCGCCGTCCGGATACGGCGTGTCCGGGAAGAAGGGGAACCGCTTGACGAACAGGTCGCCGTTCCGGAGATAGGCCAGCCAGCCCCGCTCGGCGGGGACGCCGATCTTGAACGGGTGGTCGGAGGCGGGGTCCTGGGCCACCGAGACCAGCTCGCGGCCCCAGGTCACGCGGGGATCGGTCATGTCGGTATAGCTCCAGAAGGACATGGTGCGGTTGTGGAGCAGGCCGGAGGGGCGGGTGTTCAGCGGCATGAGGCCGAGGCCGCCCGCGCGCATGACGGTGATGTTCCAGATGCCGAAGGTCTGCGGCAGGTCCGAGGTGTTCACCGCGGCGGAGGAGATCTGGGCCACGCTGTCGTTCTCCTCCAGCGTGACGGTCAGGGTCAGCTGGACGCCGTTTTCAACCTGCTCCGGCGGGATGAAGGTGACCGTGTTCCCGTTGACGGCGTACGAGACGGGGTCGTTGACGGGGTAATAGGTGCGCGGCTCGCTTTCGGGCGAGAGCCAGACGCGGTGGCCGCCGTAGTTGCGCCAGTAGGCGCCTTTTTTGTAGTACTTGTCGTAGACCGGACCGCAGTTGACGTTGGCGGCCTCGCGGTCCTCGAAGAAGAGGTTTTCCCCGCCGCGGCGGGCAAAGCGGATGATATGCGGGCCGAAGTCCAGCGTGACGGCCAGCTCGGCCAGCTCGTTTTCGAGGACGAGGACCTTTCCGAAGGGGGGGTACAGCTTTTCGCAGATGGAAACAGACATGGGCGGCGACCTCCGAACGCATCGTTTTTTAAGAGTTCTCTTCCCGTCCATTATACCACAGCGGCGGGGGCATTTCAAGAGAAAAGCCCCCGCCTGCGGCGGCTTTTCGCGTCCGCGGGCGGGGGCTTGACGGGGCAGGGGGAGTCTGCTATAATGAAGGCGAAACCACAACAGGGAGGGAAACGTATGGAATACTTCTTTATCGGCCTGGCCGCGGTGGTGCTGCTGATCCTGATCTGCTCCATCCGCATCGTGCCCCAGGCGCACGAGTACGTGACCGAGTTTCTCGGCAAGTACCGCCGGACCTGGGAGGCGGGCTTCCACATCCTGATCCCGTTCTTCGAGCGGGTCGCCAAGAAGATCACGCTCATGGAACAGATCCTCGACGCGCCGCCCCAGCCGGTCATCACCAAGGACAACGTTACCATGCAGATCGACTCGGTGGTCTATTTCCGCGTGTTCGACGCCAAGCTGTACGCCTACGGCGCGGTGAACCCCATCAGCGCGCTGGAGAACCTGACCGCCACCACGCTGAGAAACATCGTCGGCGAGCTGGATCTGGACGGCACGCTGACCAGCCGCGACGTCATCAACCTGAAGATGACGGAGATCATCGACAAGGCCACCGACGAGTGGGGCATCCGCGTCACCCGCGTGGAGCTGAAAAACATCATCCCGCCCAAGGAGATCCGGGACGCCATGGAAAAGCAGATGAAGGCCGAGCGCGACCGCCGCGAGACCCTGCTGCAGGCCGAGGGCCACAAGGCCGCGGCCATCACCCGGGCCGAGGGCGACAAGCGAGCCATGATCCTGGCCGCCGAGGGCGAGCGCGACGCGCGCATCGCCCGGGCCGAGGGCGAGGCCAAGGCCATCCTGCTGCAGAAGCAGGCCGAGGCCGACGGTCTCCGCGCCCTGATGGAGGCCAGACCCACCCCGGCGGTGCTGGAGCTGAAGCGGTACGAGGCCATGACCAAGGTGGCCGACGGACAGGCGTCGAAGGTCATCATCCCCACGGACGTGGTTTCGGCGGTGAGCCGGAACGTGCTGTTCTCCGAGACCACCGGTCTGGGCGACGCGACCCCGGCGGGGAGCCACGCCCCCGCCCCCGCGCCGGAGGACCCGTGCTGCGAGCGGTTCGAGACCGCCGACGAAGAACAGTAAGACGCGAAAACGGAAGACCGCGCCGCGGAGACGGGAAACGCCGTCTCCGCGGCGCCTTTTCACGGCCCGGTCCGCCGGGGACGGCGCCGGCCGACGCGGCCGGCCCGGAGGAGCGCGGCTTTTTCCGCGCGGCGCGGGCGGAAAAAGAGCCGTTCCGGCGGGGACCCTCTTGCATCTCGGCCCGGTCCGTGCTATAATTTACGAAGGGTTTACAATCGCTTTACCCTTGGGAAACACCGGAACGGGCGTTTCGGTGTATCATTGCCGAAGAGGGATCGGAATTTCTCGGACCGGCCGCCGGCCGGTCGTTGCAGGGGGTAGTTGTTTTTGATTGAGGTTAAACATCTGACAAAGATCTACAACGGCGGCGTGAAGGCGGTGGACGACATCAGCTTCACCATCGAGCCGGGCAAGATCTACGGCTTCCTCGGGCCAAACGGCGCGGGCAAGTCCACCACGATGAACATCATCACGGGGTACCTCGCGGCCACGTCCGGCACGGTGACCATCAACGGGTTCGACATCTACCGGGACGCCAAAAAGGCCAAGGCCTGCATCGGCTATCTGCCGGAGCAGCCTCCGCTGTACCAGGAGCTGACGCCGCGCGAGTACCTTGAGATCTGCGCGGGGCTGAAGCACGTGCCGAAGGCCAAGCGCGCCGCCCAGATCAAGGACGCGGTCAAGCGCACGGGGCTGGAGAAAATGCAGGACCGCCTGATCCGAAGCCTGTCCAAGGGCTATAAGCAGCGCGTCGGTCTGGCCCAGGCGCTGATCGGCGATCCGGACATCATCATCCTGGACGAGCCCACGGTGGGCCTGGACCCCATCCAGATCATCGAGATCCGGGATCTGATCAAATCGCTGAAGAAGAAGCACACGGTGATCCTGTCCAGCCACATCCTCTCGGAGATCGAAGAGATCTGCGACAGCATCATCATCATCGACAAGGGCCGCCTCAAGGCCAACAACTCCACGGAGAACATTGGCAACGCCCGCGACCGCGAGGTGCTGCTGATGACGGTCCGCGGCAAGCAGGCCGCCGCCCGCTCGGTCATCCTCGGCGCGGCGGGCGACAAGGTCAAGATCGGCTTCCGCGAATCCGCCGAGCCGGGCTGCATCGACATCAAGCTGGAGCACGAAGCGGGGCTCGATCTGCGGGAAGAGCTGTCCTACGCCTTCGCCATGGCGCGGATCCCCGTGCTGGCCATGAGCAAGTCCAACGTCAGCCTGGAAGACGTCTTCATCGAGTACACCACCGGCGGCAAGTCGGACGAGCCGACGGCGGACGCCGGGGCCGGGCCCGGCGGGCCGGCGGAGGACAAGCCCGGTGAAGCGCCTGAGGAAAATGCGGCCGCGCCCGGCGCGGACGCCGGAAGAGAGGAGGACGACCAGTGAGCAGCATCTATAAAAAAGAAATGAAGATCCTGTTCTCCGGCATGATGGGCTTCATCTTCATCGCGCTCATGCTGGTGGTGGTCGGCATCTTCATGCGGGTGTACAATCTGGGCGGCGCCTACAGCCTTTCCAACTTCGAGTACAGCCTCAACGGCGGCATCTGGGCCTATCTGGTGGTGGTCCCGGTCCTGACCATGCGGGCCATGGCGGAAGAGACCCGAAGCCGCACGGACCAGCTGCTGTTCACGTCGCCCGTCTCCATGGCGGAGATCGTGCTGGGCAAATATCTGGCCATGCTCACCGTCGTCGGCGTGCCCTGCCTGCTGTTCTGCCTGTATCCGATGCTCTATTCGGCCTACGGCGAGGTCAACTTCGCCACGGCCTACGCCGGGATCCTGGCGTACTTCCTGCTGGGGGCCATGCTGATCAGCATCGGCCTGTTCGTCTCCACCCTGACGGACAGCCAGATCATCGCCGCGGTCATCACCTTCGCGGTGGTGCTGATGGGGCTTTTGATGTCCTCCATCATCAGTCTGGTCGAGTCCTCGTCCTTCGCTTCGCTGGCCGTGTTCACCGCCATCGCCGCGCTGCTGATGCTGCTGGTCAAGATCATGACCAAGTCGTGGCCCGCCGCGCTGATCGCCGCGGGCGTCCTCGAGGCCGCCGTCCTCGTGATCTTCTTCGTCGACTCTACCATCCTGGAGACGGCGCTGACCTCCATGCTGGGGGCCGTCGCGGTGTTCCAGATGCTGGAGGGGATCCTGTACGACGGGCTTGTGGACCTGACGGTGTATTTCTACTTTATCAGCGTGACGGTCCTCTTCCTGTTCCTCTCGGTGCAGTCTCTTGAAAAACGGAGGTGGAGCTGATGAAAGCGAAGAACGAACAGAAGTCGAAGCTGACGCTTCGCGCGGGAAGCTATTCTCTGGGGCTCTGCATCCTGGCGGTGGCCATCGTCGTGGCGCTGAACGTCCTGCTGGGGCTGCTGCCCGGCAGCATCACCACACCGGACCTTTCGTCCAGCCAGCTCTATGATTTTACGGAACAGACCCGGACCATGGCGGAGCGGCTCAGCGAGCCGGTGACCGTCTATCACTGGATCGACACCGGAAATTCCAACTATAACACCATCGCGGAGTTCGCCGAGCGGTTCGCCGCTTTGAGCCCCAACATCACGGTGAAGACGGTCTCGCCCGACCGGGACCCCACCTTTATCGAGCGGTTCGTCAAAGAGGGCGAGAGCGAGCCCAACCGCAACAGCCTGATCTTTGAAAGCGAAAAGCGGTACCGCATCGTGGACTATACCAGCATGTTCACGTGGAGCCAGAACGCCTATACCTACGCGCTGCAGTACTACTATCAGAACCCCAACGCCACGCTGGACCAGATCCAGTCCGTGGTGCCCTACGACGTGTTCAGCGCCGAGAACGCCGCGGTCAACGCGCTGGACTATGTGACGACGAACAAGCTTCCGGTGCTGTACCTGCTGCGGGGCCACGGCGAGGCCGTGCTGGGGAACACGGCGACGGCCTACGCCGACCGGGAAAACTACAGCGTGGTGCCCATGGAGGGCGAGAAGAGCCTTGTCGCGCTGGAGGCGGTGCCGGAAGACGCCAACTGTGTGATCATCAACAAGCCCACCTCGGACCTGACCGAGGACGAGTACGGCAAGCTGATGCAGTACATGGAGCGGGGCGGCTCGATCGTGTTCCTGACCGATCAGGCGTACAGCGCCGAGACCTGTCCCACCTTCGCCCGCCTGTGCGAGGCCTACGGCCTGAAGCAGGTCAAGGGCGTGGTGATGGAGACCGCCGGCAACTACAGCGGCTATCCCTTCAATCTGATCGCCAACAAGGTCAACCACACCATCACGGCCCCCATCATCGAGGGCGGCTATACGGTCTATGCGCCGCTGGCCCACGGCATCGTGCCGCTGGACAGCTATCGCTCGTCTTTGAAGATCCAGACGCTGCTGCAGACCTCCGACGGGGCCTATGCCAAGATCATCACCGACGATACGTCGACCTATGACAAGGAAGAGGGCGACACGGACGGCGGCTTCCTGCTGGGCGTGCTGGTGGAAGAGGAGGTCGCGGAGGGCGCGGCCAGCCGCTTCTTCTGGTTCTCGTCCCGCATGGTGGACGACGAGTACGTCGGCAGCAACGTCGGCGGTCTGAACCTGTTCCTCAACTCGCTGGCCTACGGCACGGAGCGCAGCGACACCATCACCGTCCGCGCCATCCAGATGACCAACACCCGTCTGGACATCAGCGCCCGCGACGGCACCCTGTGGTGGGTCGTGCTGGGGATCGTGATCCCGGTGCTGCTGCTGGTGCTCGGCTTCGTGATCTGGTTTGCAAGGAGACGCCGCAAATGAAACCCTGGCTGAAGATCCTGATCCTGGTGCTGGCCCTCGCCGCGGTGGTGGGCGCCTGTCTGCTGGTGGTCCACCTGGTGAACCGCGAGCCGGGCGAGGACCCGTCCCATACCGACGCGGCCCAAACGCTGGCCGCCTACCCCGGCGATCTGACCTGGTTTTCCTATACGTATCAGGGGACCGAGACCCGCTTTGAGCTGGTCAACTACAACTGGGTCAACGCGTCCGACCGGGACATGCCCCTGCGGCAGGAGGCTCTGGACGAGGTCGCCAAGCTGATCAAGTCCGGCGCCGTGTCCGTCCGTCAGGTGGACGACACGGGCGAGCTGGTGTCCAGCGAGACCTTCGGGCTGGCCGAGCCGGTGCTGACCGTGCGCGCGTCGGACGGCCAGACCGCGCGGACGCTGTACGTGGGCGACCTGAACAAGTCGTTCGACGCGTACTATGCCCGGGTCGACGGGTCCGACGAGGTGCACCTCATCGACCGCGCCATCCCGGACGCGCTGGAGAAGGATGTGTTCGCTCTGGCGCTGGACGCCCCGGCCTATCCCGGGTACAAGGCGGAGGACATCGTGCGCATCCGCCTGTTCGACGGCGAGGCCCGGCGCGAGATGACCTACAGCGAAGGCGGCTCGAAGGAGCTGTATTCCGACTATTACACCTGGTTCGAGCAGACCGCGGACGGCGGGTACGCCGCCCTCGGCACCAAGGCGGTGAACAGCCTCTGCGAGGCGCTGGCCGGTCTGGGAGACCTTCCCTGCGCGGCGTACGCCTCTTCGCCGGAGGCGCTGGAGAGGTTCGGCCTGTCCGGGGAAAAACGCGGCTTTGACGTGACGTACCGGGGCGAGATCGACGTGGAGACCGAGGCGGGCGTCGAGACGCAGGAGGCTGAGCTCACCCTCGAGGTGCTGGCGGGCGCTCCGGACGCCGACGGGAACTGCGCCGTGACGTGGACCGGCAACGACATGATCTATCTGGCCCCTTCGGAGAAGATCGACGCGATCCTGTCCGGCCTTACGGCGGATCTGTCGCCGGACGAGGTCTGCGCCATCCCGCTGGAGTCGGTGGAGTCCTTCCTGGTGACCTACGGCGGCGAGGAGATCAACATCGTCCGCTCCCAGCGGGAGATCATGGGCTCGGACGGACAGAAGACCATGGCCAACGTGTTCACCTCCAACGAGCGCGTGGTGGACAGCACCAACGTGATGACGTTCTACGACGGACTTCTGGCGCTGACGGTGGAAGGCCGGGCGGAAGAGGCGCCCGTCGGCGAGACGCCGATCATGACGGTGGTCTTCCGGCGGAACACCGAGACGTTCCGGGAGATGATGCTGAACGTCTACGAGTACAGCGTGAACTTCTATCGGATCTCGTTCAACGGCGACGAGACCGCTTTGGTCAGCATCCGCGACATCGACCGGATGGGCGAAGCCATCCTGAAGACGCTGAAAAACTGACCCGGATCAGAAACAAAAAGACCGCCCGTCTGCGGAAGCTTCCGCAGACGGGCGGTTTGTTTTGTCAGGCGGCGCGGCGGGGGAGTCTTCCGGGTGCGGCCGAACAAGGAGATTTTCCTGCTCCGGGCAAAACCGCTTGAGTGTGGCATCGTGTATGATGAGGACGGCGATAATCTGGCCTTCGTTGACAAAGTCCTGCTGCTGGATCAGGACGAGATCTCCGAAGGGCAAAAAACAGCATAGACTGCTTGATGGTAAACTACGCCGTAATCTAACAAGATAAAAATCATAATGAATCGAGCGGATAAGAATCAGAATAGAGAAAGCCCGTCAATTGCTTTTAAACTATCATAAAAGTGTGAATATCGCAAAAAGAACGTGACCGCGCTGGTGCGGCCCCGTCGGGTCCTGTTTTCTGTACGTCGGCATAAACGATCCGGCGCCGCTTTGTGCAAAGCGGCGCCGGTCCTTTTTAAAAAGCTGCCCTCCCGGAAGAGAAGAGCCGCGGCGACGCGGTTTTAGTCCAGCGCCGGAAGCTCGTGGATGTCGTACTCCTCGTAATAGATCTGAAAAGCCGTCTCCGTGTCGCCGGAAAGCTCGATCAGAGCGCCGGCCTGGAACATGGGCGACAGGACGCCTGCGGGAGCCTTCCAGGCGGCGTTGGACACGACCGTCATGCGCTCGCGGCCGGCCGCTTCGGCCTGCAGGGTCGCCTCGGCGCCGAACAGCAGCGTTCCCGTGGCGATGTGGTAGTCGCTGGACACGATGGCGAGCCGGTTGACCTGGGGGTATCGCTCGGTCAGGATCCGGTAGGTGAAGATCGCGTTCTGGGCCGTGGTGAGCGACCGGTCCTCCACGACGATCCGGCTCTGCGCGACGCCGTTCGCCGCGAGCCACTCCGCCATTTTTCCGGCCTCGGTCGCGGACTCGTTTTCCGCCGCGGTCCCGCCGCCGGTGCAGACGACGACGGCGTTGGGGTATTTGAGGGCGCTGTCGCGCGCGACCCTCAGCCGCTCGATCAGTTCGTTCCGCATGGTGCCGTCCGGCTCGAGCTGGAAGCCCAGCACGACGATGCAGAGTTCGTCCGTGTCGGGCAGGCCGTCCGGCAGCACGCCGTAGTTCAGCGGGAGGGGGCTGCTCACAGAGCGCCAGAGCGACATGATGCTCTTCCACTTTTCGCCTGCGGCCGGGTCGGCGGCGGACAGCTCTTTCAGCAGACCGTCGACCTTTTCGTCGGCCTCGGCGCCGTAGGTCCCGTAATAGACTACCAGTTCTTCGACGATCTCCGAGCTGGGCCGGGGCGCCCGGGCGCAGGACGAGAGCAGAACGGCCGCTATGGCCAGCAAGACAAGGAACAGGGACGTTTTTTTCAAGGGATCCACACTCCTTTCCGGATCGAAACGGGAGTCATCCGCCGGACCGGGCACGGAACGCCCGTGCCGCGGCGGACGGAACGGGGTATATAAAAGGGGGGGCGGGGTCTTCCGGCCTGTCGTTTAAGCGGGGTGAGAGCGGGACGGCGGCGTGCGAGTCCGGCTCGGACGGGATCCGGCCCTTCTAAGGCGGGAAGCTTTTCCGACAGACGGCTTCTTCCTCAAGTGTGGTGTAGCGGCCTGAAAACCGGAACAGGAGCCCCCCACTTTCTATGAGCAGGCCCAGGAAAAAGATGCTGGCGCCCGTGGCGGTTCAAGGTTCGATCCCGGTCTCCCACCGGTTTTTGAATGCCTTCGCCTTGAACTGTGTGATTTTCAGCGCGCCGTCCCCAGTGAACAGGACGCCGAGATGGTTCAGACCGGGAGCGGAGTGCAGCGGGATCTGCTGCGTTGTCTTCCCGTTGACTGTCAGCGTGACGGTCCCGTCCTTCCACGAAACGTTCCACACGCCGGTCTCGGAGAGGGTCAGAGTATTGTACAGAGAGCCGAGCTGGTCGTCCCACGTGCCGGGCCGGGCGTTTGGAGTGAAATTCATCCGGTCCAGATAACAGTCTGAGAGCACGAGCTGACAGGTCCCGGGCAGGCATCCTTCCGCCCGCACGGTGATCTCGCCGGCGGTTGCGTATGGAAAGCTAACGGCGGCATAGGCGATGTTCCCGGTCGTCGGGCGGATCTCGACGCCATCGTTTGCGGCGGGTGAGTCGCTCACCCATTCGTCCCAGTTGTCGCGGAGCGCCGTTTTCCAGAGAAAACCGGGACGGACCGCGGTCAGGAAAGCCTGCTCGTTCCGCCAGAAAGAGCCGCCCTTGCCGCCCACCTCGAAGGTCCGCAGAAGGACTTCATCCGGCCCGGCTGCCGTCAGGATCGGATAGGCGTTGTGCAGGTCGTCGGGGTCGCCGGGTGTTTTTTTCAGCAGGATGCGGGCGCCTCGCAGCGTTTGCAGTTCGTCGTCCGACACGGCGCCGTGGAGGCACTGCCTAGCGGAGCTGTAGCGGACGCCCTGCAGCGGATGGCCCATCACGTCGTTCCAGACCAGAAGGATCGTTCCGTCCGCCAGTCGGAGGAGCGAGCCGGGAGAGTTGGAAGAGGTGATTTTCGTCGGTCTGGCCCGGGTCCACGTCTCACCGCCGTCACGGGAGACCGAGTACCAGAACGCGCCGAGGACGGTGCGGATCAGCATGAGAAGGGAGCCGTCTTTGCGCTCGATCACGATGGGTTCCACGGCGCCGGATTCGAGGTTCGTCTCGTTGCTGACCACAGAGACGTCGTTGGAGGCGGACCAGGTGAGGCCGTAGTCGTCGGAGTAGATGACGCTGGATACGAATTTGCTGTCCGCGTTCCCAGCCAGCGTCGAAAAAGGAACGACGAGCCGGCCGGCCGACGTTTCGATGCAGCCGTTGAGAGAGCCGGTATATCGCGGGAGACACGGCACGTCGCTGTAAACGGGGGCTTCTCCCGCAACGGAGTCGAAGCGGACGTGGCCGATCCCGCCGCGGAAGATATGGTCCTTTTCATCGTAGCAGCTGATCCGCAGCGCAAAAACGTGCAGGTGTCCGCGGCTGTCCAGCAGGGAACCCGCGTAGAGCATGGAGGCGATCTTTTCCGGCCAGGTGTACAGATAGAAAGGGTTGTCCCAGGTCCGTCCGCCGTCCTCAGAGAATCGGCCGAACAGAAACTGATCCTGCGGGAGCGTGTTGTGAGGTGAGAGCGGTTTGCTCATGGAGACGACAGTGAACAACCGTCCATCAGGAAGCGGATGCACCCAGGTTATGACGGAATTGCTGTTCTCGGACAGCAGTTCGCAGTTCACAGTCTTGGCGGTTTCCGAGGGGAGCATGACAGGATCCTCCATTTTGTTTGATCTGAACCCAAACGACGGTCACCGTCTGTCCGGGTCGGGATGGCCCAATTCCAACGTGCGGCGGTACGCGGCGGCCACCGCGTCCAGCACGGCGAAGCGCGCGCCGTGGGCCTCCAGCGCGGCGACGCCCTCGATGGTGCTGCCCGCCGGGGAACAGACCTCCGCGCGAAGCGCGGCGGGATCCCGGCCGGTGTCCAGCGCCAGACGGGCCGTGCCGGCAAAGGTCTGCAGCGCGAGCTTTTCCGCCAGCGCCCGCGGCAGGCCGCAGCGGACGCCCGCGTCGGTCATGGCCTCGATCATCAAGCACACGAAGGCCGGGCCGCAGCCGGACAGAGCGCTGGCGGCGTCGATCTTCTCTTCGGGGATCCGGACGCACAGCCCGGCCGGGGCCATGAGCGTCCGGAAGGCCGCCTCTTCCTCCGACCGGACGCCGTCGCCGGGGCAGTAGAGGATCACGCCCGCGCCCACGGCGGCGGGCGTGTTGGGCATGATGCGGATCACCCGCGCGCCGCCGAGCAGCTCCGCCACGGCCGCGGCCGTAAGGCCCGCCGCCATGCTGACGACGACGGCCTCGCCGCGCCGGGGCGCGAGGACCGCGCGGATCTCGTCCGCAGCCGCGCGCATGACCTGGGGCTTGACGCCCAGAAAGAGCATCTCGCACTCGGCGGCGGCCTGCGCCGCCGTGCCGGGCACACAGCCCCGGGCGGCCTGAAGGGCCGCCAGCTTCTCCGGGTGGTGGTCCGCGATCAGGACCCGGTCCCCGCCGACGCTTTGGGCCGCGACGGCGGCCAGCGCGCCGCCCATGTTCCCGCAGCCGATGAATCCCGCTTTGTACATAGCTCGCTCCTTTTTTCCGCTATCGGATCTGTCCGCTGCCGCGGACGACGTATTTATAGGTGGTCAGCTCTTCCAGTCCCATGGGGCCGCGGGCGTGCAGCTTTTGGGTCGAGATCCCCATCTCGCAGCCCAGCCCGAACTCGCCGCCGTCGGTGAAGCGAGTCGAGGCGTTCACGTACACTGCCGCCGAGTCCACCAGCGCGGTGAACCGCGCCGCGCTGGCCTCGCTTCGGGTCAGGATCGCCTCGCTGTGGCCGGTGGAGTGGCGGGCGATGTGGGCGATCGCGGCTTCGACGTCGTCCACCACCGCCACGGCCAGGATATAGTCGAGGAACTCCGTGTCGAAATCCCCGTCTCCCGCCGGGGTCCCGGGGATCACGGCCGCCGCGCGCGGGTCGAGCCGAAGCTCTACCGGCGGAAGGCCGCGGCGGAGCCGGTCGTCGGTCAGACGCGTCCGCAGACGCGGCAGGAACGTGTCGGCGATCTCCCGGTGCACCAGCAGGACCTCGGCCGCGTTGCAGACGGAGGGGCGGCTGGCCTTGGCGTTCTCGATGACGTCCAGCGCCGAGTCGAGGTCTGCGGAGGCGTCGACGAAGACGTGACAGATGCCGGTGCCGGTCTGGACGCAGGGCACCTTGGCGTGTTCCACGCACCGGCGGATCAGGCCCGCGCCGCCCCGGGGGATCAGCAGATCCACGAGTCCCACGGCGGTCATGAGCTCTTCCGCGCTGGCGTGGTCCGTGTCCTCCACGAAGCCCACCAGCTCCGGCGGCAGGCCGGCGTCCTCAAGTCCGCGCCGGATGGCGCGGACGACGGCTGCGTTGGAGCGCAGGGCCTCGCGACCGCCGCGCAGGACCACGGCGTTGCCGGATTTCAGCGCCAGCGCGGCCGCGTCCGAGGTGACGTTGGGGCGGCTTTCGTAGATGATGGCCACCACGCCCAGCGGCACGGAGGTCTTTTCGATGACCAGCCCGTTGGGCCGCACCTCCCGGCGGAGGATCCGCCCCTCCGGGTCGGGCAGGGCCGCCACCTCGCGCACGCCCTGCGCCATGCCGGCGATGCGCTCCGGCGTCAGCGTCAGCCGGTCCAGCATGACCGCGCCGTACTTCGTCCGGGCCGCCTCCACGTCGGCCCGGTTGGCCGCCAGGATCTCGTCCTGTCCGGCGACCAGCCGCCCGGCCACCGCCGCCAGAGCGGCGTTTTTCGTTTCCTTCGAGGCGGTCAGGGCGGGCAGAGCGGCCCGCGCCAGGGTCAGGATCTCCCGTGTCGTCTTCATGCGTTTTTCCTCCCGATGAAGCGGGTCCCCACCGCCTTTCCCTCCAGCACGTCGTAGAGGATCTCGGGGCGGGAGCCGTGGACGATGAGCATGTCTGTTCCGGCCTTCATGCAGATGGCGGCGGCGGCCAGCTTGGTCGCCATGCCGCCGGTGGAGAGCTTCGAGCCGCCGCTGCCCGCGCCGGCGAAGAGCTCGGGCGTCAGCTCGCGCACCTCGCGGATGAGTTTGGCGCCGGCGTCGCGCCGGGGGTCGGCGGTGTAGAGTCCGTCAATGTCGGTCAGGTTGACCAGCAGGTCCGCGTTCACGCTGACGGCCACCAGAGCGCCGAGGGTGTCGTTGTCGCCCACGGCGATCTCGTCGGTGGAGACCGTGTCGTTTTCGTTGAGAATGGGCAGGACGCCCAGCTCCAGCAGGCGGCGCAGGGTGTTGGCGAAGTTCGCGTGCCGCGCCTCGTCGCGCAGATCCTCGCCGGTCAGCAGGATCTGGGCCACCGT
>JAEERN010000096.1 GCA_016285815.1 Clostridiales bacterium | reverse complement strand
TTGATGTTGTCCCGATACTCCTCGAAGATCCTGGCGTTGTGCTCGTCGCCGCCGGGCAGGTTGGCGCTCATGAACACCGGCGGCACGACGCCGCGCGCCAGCAGCAGCTCCACCGCGGCGATGACCATGGCGTTGATCAGCGCCGCGCCCACCGCCGTGGACGTGGCCCCGATCTTCTCCGGAAGGCCCGGGATCTCCACCGACGAGTCCCCCACGCACCCGCAGTTGTCGATGACGACGCCGCACACCTCGAACAGCCGCTTGCCGTTGGGATGGCGGGACGTCACGCTCTGCGAATAGGTCAGGTTGGTGATGGCCACCGTGTGCGCGCCGCGGGCGTTGGCCTCCATGGCCATTTCCACCGGCACCGCGTTGCGGCCCGAGACCGAGTGGACGATCAGCACGTCCCCCTCGCCCACGCCGTACCGCTCCAGCACGATCCGGCCAAGCCCCGGCAGACGCTCCAGCTTGCTGGTGTCCGTCACCGGGCGGGTGTCCAGCGTCAGCCCCGGGAACAGGATGGGGTTCATGACCGCCAGCCCGCCGGTGCGGTAGAAGACCTCCTGCGCCAGGATGCCCGCGTGGGAACAGCCGAAGACGTAGACGTTGCGCTTGGCCTCGATGGCGTCCGCCACCAGCTTCGCCGCCGCGTCCACGGCGCCCTTCTGCGTCTCCCAGGCGCGGTCGATGACCGCGGTCACGTTTTTGATATACTCCTCTGCGTACATGTCGTCTCTCCCCCGTGTCTCTCGTTTTGTCCAGTATACCCCACCCGGCGGGGGGATGTCAACCCCCGCGCCCCTACCGGTGCGCCGTCTCGCGGTACAGCTGGACCACTTCCTCCAGGATCCCCTCGTAGGCGAAGTCCCGGTTGTAGACCAGATTCGTCTCGCGCAGCATGCCCAGGTTCTCCACCGGCAGCGCCGCCAGTCTGCCCGTCCGGATCTCGTCCAGACAGGCGCTGCGCGGCAGGATCGAGATGCCCAGGCCCTTGCGCACCAGATCCTTGATGGTGGCGATGTTGTCCACCTCCAGCGCGACGCTGAAGTTCGAGATCGATTCGTTCAGGCTGGTCAGACCGGCCTCGAACAGCGCCCGCGTGGCCGAGGACGGCAGCCGCAGGATCATGGGCTCGCCCTTCAGCTCATCCACCGTCACCGCCGACCGCCGGGCCAGCCGGTGCTCCGCGGGCAGCACGCAGACCAGCTGGTCCGTGTCCAGCATCAGATAGTTCAGCCCCTCGCCCTGGTACTTGCCCTCGACCACGGCCATGTCCAGCTCGTAGTTCTCCAGCATGGCATAAAGATTTTTTATCGTGTCAGTCAGGATCGTTATGGTAACGTCGGGCCGGCTGACGCCGTACTTGGCGAAGACCTCGGCGATGGTGTTGCTCTCCGCGGTGTGCGTGATGCCGACGCGGATCCGGGCCAGGCGGTTCTCCTCGTCGCCGATGGCGCGCAGCAGCTGTCCGTACATGGCCTTCATCCGCTTGGCGTAGCGCACGGCCGTCTCGCCCGCCGGGGTCAGCCGCAGCTCGCCCCGGCCCCGCACGAACAGCCGCGCCCCCAGCTCCGCCTCGATCTGGCTGATGTGGTGGCTGACCGCCGGCTGGGTCAGCGAGAGCGTCTCAGCCGCTCGGGTGAAGTTTTTCTGCTCGACCACCGTCAGCAGCGTTTCCAGTTTGACGTCCAGCACGGTCCGTCCCCTCTTCCGGAATATAAATAATATTTATGCCGCGTAAAAATATCATAACTTGATTTTATGTAAAAATAGTATATCATATATTTCGAGCCATGTCAAAGCAAATCTGCAAAAAAAAGGGGGGGAATGCGGATGTCCGGACCGATCCGCGAGCTGCTGGCCGGCGCGTCGCCGGTCGCGTCCTCGATCATCTCCATCGCGATCATGCTCGCCGCGGGCTACGCCGTGTCGCGGCTGACGCGGCTGGCGCGGCTGCCCAACGTCACCGGGTACATCCTGGCCGGCATCCTCATCGGCCCCTTCTGTCTCGACCTGATCCCCCAGCGCTTCGTCGCCGGCGCGGAGTTCCTGCCGGACACGGCGCTGGCCTTCATCGCCTTCGGCACCGGCGAATACTTCAAGCTGGCCTCGATCCGCAAAAACGGCGTCAGCACGGCGGTCATCGCCCTGACGGAGGTGGCGGTCTCGTTCGCCCTCGTCTTCGCCCTGACCAGATTCGCGCTGGGGCTTTCGCTGCCGCTGGCGGTGTTGCTGGCGGCGCTGGCCACCTCCACCACGCCGACCTCCACGGTCATGACCATCCGCCAGACCGGCGCCCGGGGCGAATTCGTCGACACGCTGCTCCAGGTCATCGCCATCGACGACATGCTGGCGCTGCTGTGCTTCAGCGCGGCGCTGTCCTTCGCCGCGGCCCGGATCAACGGCGGCCCCGCCGGGCTGGGCGGCATGGCGCTTCCCCTGCTGAAGACCCTCGCCTCGGTGGCGCTGGGCGGCGGCGCCGGCTGGCTCATGGACCGGCTGCTGCGGAAGCGGACCGGCGACAACCGGCTCATCGTCGCGGTGGCCATGCTGTTCGCGTTCTGCGGCGTCTGCGCGCTGTTCGACACCTCGCCGCTGCTGGGCTGCATCGCCATGGGCGCGGTCTACAGCAACACCGCGGAGAACGACGACCTGTTCAAGCAGCTCAACTATTTCACGCCGCCCATCCTGCTGCTCTTTTTCGTCCGCTCCGGCGTCGCCTTCGACATCGGCGCCCTGCTGGGGGCGGACGGCACCGCGGTGGCCGGGCTGCCGCTGCTGCTGGTGGGCGGGGTCTATCTGGCCGCCCGCATGGCCGGCAAGTACCTCGGCGCCCTGTCGGGAAGCGCCCTCACCCGGCGGCCGGGCCCGGTGAGGAACTGGCTGGGGCTGGCGCTGATGCCCCAGACCAGCATCGCCATCGCCCTGTCCGCCCTGGCCGCCCGCACCATCAGCGGCGAGGTCGGCCGCGCCCTCGGCGCGATGATCCTGGCCACCAGCGTCGTCTACGAGCTCGTCGGCCCGGTGCTGGCCAAGCTGGCCCTGTGGCGGTCGCACTCGTATTCCGACCGGCTCGAGGATCTGGCCCCGGTGCCGCTGACCGACGAGACCGGCCGCCCCAAAACGGAGGCCGAGGTGCTGATCGCCCGGATCCGCGAGATCCGCAAGACCCTGCCCGCCCACGAAGAGACCGAAGAAGAGCGCGCCTTCACCTCCGCCGCCAACGAGCAGTACGCCCCGCTTCGCCCGGCGCGCCGCTTCGGGATCTGGCGCCGCTGATCCCCGCCCGCGCAAAAACTTGGAAAGGACCGATCCCCCATGGAAATCACCGACCCTATCGCCCGTCTTCTCGGCAGCTGGAGCGCCGGGATCAACCTCGGCTCCGTGCTGCTGCGCGTCGGCCTTTCGCTGACGCTGGCCGCCGTCATCGGCTGTGAGCGCGCCAGCAAGCGCCACTCCGCCGGCCTTCGCACCTTCATGCTGGTCTCCCTGGCCTCCACCGCGGCCATGCTGCTGGACAGCTTCCTGCCTTCGGGCCTTCACCTGATCGCCGCGGCCTCCGTCATCGGCTCGTCGGTCATCTGCGTCAACTCCACGCTGTTCAGCTCGCGCAACCAGATTCGCGGCCTGACTACCTCCGTGGGGCTCTGGTCCTGCGGCGTCGTCGGCCTCGCCGCCGGGGCGGGCTTTTACACCGCCACGCTGATCGTCTTTGCGGCGGTCCTGCTCTCCCTGTCCCTGTTCCCCGCCATCGAGCGCTATCTCAAGGACCGCTCGAACCACTTTGAGCTCCACCTCGAGCTGTCCTCCGCGTCGTTTCTGCGCGACTTCGTGTCCACCATCCGCCGGCTGGGCCTGACCATCGACGACATCGAGCTGAACCCGGCCTACGTCAACTCCGGCCTGAGCGTCTACTCCATCGCCGTCTCCATCAGCAGCGCCGAGCTGAAAAAGTACCGCACCCACAGCCAGATCATCGAGGCGCTGCGGTCGCTGGAATACATCCACTATATCGAAGAGATGCGCGGCTGAGCCCGCGCGCATCCTCCCCTTGTCCGCCGCGCGGCCGCGCGGCGGATCTTTTCTGTTCCGGACCGTCGGTTTGATGCCGTTTTGATGCATTTTTGTGGTATCCTGTCCTTTGTATGAGGGAAGGTGACGCGCGTGGTCAAGATCCTGATCGTGGAAGACGAACGGCCCATATCCAATCTGATGATGCTCAGCCTCAAGCGCGCGGGATACGCCTGCACCTGCGTCTACGACGGCGCGGCGGCGGCGGACGCGCTGGAGGCCCAGACCTTCGATCTCATCCTGCTGGACGTGATGCTGCCCGAGATCGACGGGTTCACCCTGATGGAGTACATCCGCCCCTTGGGCACGCCGGTGATCTTCATCACCGCCAAAAACTCGCTGGACGACCGGGTCCGCGGGCTTCGCATGGGGGCCGAGGACTACATCGTCAAGCCCTTCGAGGTGCTGGAGCTGCTGGCCCGGGTGGACGTCATCCTGCGGCGCTATCACAAGACCGAGGCCGTGCTGGAGACGGGCGGACTGGTCATCGACACGGTGAGCCGAAAGGTCACGCGCCGCGGCGAGCCCGTGGCCCTGACGCCCAAGGAGTACGACATCCTGCTGCTCTTCGTCCGGAACCCCGGCGTTGCGCTGTACCGCGAGACCATCTACGAGCGGGTCTGGAACGAAGAGTTCCCCTACGGCAGCAAGACCGTGGATCTTCACATCCAGCGGCTGCGCAAAAAAGTGGGCTGGGAGGACCGGCTGCGCTCCGTCAGCAAGATCGGCTATCGCCTGGAGGTCTGAATGAGATTCCGCCTCAAGATCCTGCTCTGTATGGTGCTGCTGCTGACCGCGGCCTATTCCGCGGGCGGCGCGCTGCTGATCTCCCGCTCGTTCGCCGAATCCCTCGAGCGCGAGACCGACTCGGCCGTCCGCGCGTTCCGCGGGGCCCTTTCCGCCCTTTCGCTGGTCAACGCCGCCGAGAGCGACCAGCGCTTTTCCGACATCTCCGCCACACTGGACCGGATCTACGACTATTCCGGCTGGGCGCTGGCCGAGCTGTACGAGGGCGACCGCACCGTCTATTCCCGCGGCAGCGCCGGGCTGTCGCAGCCGCGGACCGAAAGCGGCGACAGCCTCGTCACCGTCTTCTCCGAGGGAGAGGAACACTGGCTTCAGGTCAGCGGCGACCTGAACGTCAACCGCGCCACGTTCCGCCTGAACGCGGTCCGCAACATCTCCGCCGTCTACGACGCGCGCGCCCGCCAGCAAAGCCTTTACCGCCGGGTGTTCTGCGCGCTTTTTTTCGCGGCGGGAACGCTGTCGTGGGCCGCGGCGTGGCTGCTGACGCGCCCGCTGGGCGAGGTGTCCGCCGCCGCCCGCCGCATGGCCGGCGGCGATCTGGACGTGCGTCTGGCCATCCGCTCCCGGGACGAGGTGGGACAGCTGGCGGAGAGCTTCAACTATATGGCCGGCCGGCTGGACGGGAGCATCCGCGCCATGCAGGACGAGGTGGACCGCCAGGAGCGCTTCATGGGCAGCTTCGCCCACGAGCTGAAGACGCCCATGACCTCCATCATCGGCTACGCCGATCTGATCCGGACCCAGGCGCTGGACGAGGGCGAGACCATGGAGGCGGCCCACTACATCTTCTCCGAGGGCAGGCGGCTGGAATCTCTGTCGCTGAAGCTGCTCGAGCTGCTGGTGGCCAAAAACCAGGAGATCGCCCCCGCCCCCACCGCCGTGGACCAGCTGGTCTCGTCGGTGGTGCGCACGCTGCGGCCCGTCTGCGCGCAGAGCGGGGTCACCCTGCGCTCCCGGTGCGAGCCGGGCGCCTGTCTGCTGGACGCGGACCTGATCCGTTCGCTGCTGGTGAACCTGGTGGACAACGCCCGCAAGGCCATCGAAGGCAGCGGCAACGTCTACATCGTCGCGGATTGGCCGGAAGACCGGTGCCGCATCCGCGTTCTGGACAACGGCCGCGGCATGCCGCCGGAGACCGTCGCCCACGTCACCGAGGCGTTCTACCGCGTCGACAAGTCCCGCTCCCGCGCCCAGGGCGGCGCGGGGCTGGGCCTGACTCTGTGCCGCCAGATCGTCGAGCTGCACGGCGGCGAACTGGCCTTCGACAGCCGCGTGGGCAACGGCACCTGCGTCACGGTGACGCTGGGACAGCGGCTGGACCCGGCTGAGACCGGGGCCGGCGAAAGCGAGGAGGAAGAACCGTGAAAAAACTGCTTCCCGCCGTCTGGACGGCGCTGGCGCTGGCCGCGGCCGCGGCGCTTGGCCTGTCGGCCCCGACCCTCGTCTCCCGCTGGACCGACCGCGGCATGGAGAACGCGCCCCGCTCCGTGGAGATCGAGCGCGTCAGCCTGAGCTATTTCGACGACACGGCCTCCGTCCGCGTCATCCGGCGCATCGTCCGCTCGCCCCGGTCCTATACTCTCCCCTTCACGTCCGACTCCGCCTCCGGCGAGCACGTCAAGGCCTGCTCCAACTTTCTCATGGCCCTGACCTCCGAAGCCATCCAGATCCACATCCACGACGTCTGGAGCGAAAGCGAGGTGGCCGTGCTGGCCGACGGGTCCATCGTACTGCTGCGGAAGATCGGCCTGGACTTCGCCGTCAACTTTGGCATCGGATACAGCGAGTGCGCGGCCCTGTTCTCCGTGGAGGACGAGAGCCGCGCCATCCTGTCCTTCACTCTGGAATCCTACGACTTTCCCGCCTCGGCCTGTTTCCTGTCCAAACCGGAGTTCGAGGCGCTTTACGTCCGCGGAGAGCCGGAGAAGGCGGACGAGAAGGCCACGCTGGAGCTCATCGGCCGGCACCTGGCCGCGGCCCTGCAGAAGAACTACGGCG
>JAEERN010000095.1 GCA_016285815.1 Clostridiales bacterium | reverse complement strand
CTGCTGACCGCCTGCGGGGCGACGAAGACGGAACCGGCCGCGACCGGGGAACCGGCCGCGGAGAGCGAAGCGGCCGCAGCCGGCGAACCTGCCGCGGCGACGGATGAGCCCGCGGCGGAACCGGACAGCCCGCTGAATACCGGCGTGGCCGTGACGATCGGCGGCCGGGCCTACAGTCCCGCGGAAGTCACCTATATCTACAACAGCGAGTTCTCCCGGATCGCCGGCAGCTATGCCGGATCGATCATGGGGCTGGACGCCTCCTGGGGCCCGGTCGGTCTGGGAGCTCGCCCCTACACCGGCCCGGAGACGGAGGGCAAGAGCTTTGCCACCTGGCGCGACTATTTCCTGGACAGCGCCTACACCTATCTGGGACAGGTGCAGCACCTGATCGCCTACGCCCGGGAAAACGGCATCGAGCTGACGGAGGAGGATCTCGCCGAGACCGAGGACAATCTGGCCATGCTGGACAGCTATGCCGCCATGTACGGCTTTGAAACGGCGGAGGAGTTCGTGAAGGCTTCCTTCGGCGAGGGCATCACGATCGACATCCTGCGCACGATGGAGCAGGAGAACATGCTGGCCGGCAAGGCCTATACCGCCTATCAGGAGAGCCTGTCCTTCAGCGAGGAGGAGCTGGCGGAGGCCGGAGCGGGCTACAGCGACGATTATGACAGCTTCAGCTTCGCCATCTACACGGTGACGCCCGCCGCCGGCGAGGACGGACAGATCCCGGACGAAGCGCGGGCGGAGGCGGAGGCCGAGGCCGACGCGATCCTCGCCTCTTATCTCGACGGCGACGACGTGGAGGATCTGTACGAGCGCTTCAACGGCTATCCGGAGGAGATGCTCGGCGAAAGCGCCGCCCGCTCCGATGCAATGCTCGGCCGCTACATCCGCGGCGTGTACAGCGACTGGCTGAAGGACCGGGCCCGTCAGCCCGGCGACATCACCAAGCTGCAGGACGGCGACAGCTCTTCGGTCGTGCTCTTTCTCGGCCGCGAGAGCGGCGATTATCCGACGGTCAACATCCGCCACATCCTGATCATGGCCGAGCAGAGCGAGGACGGCGGCTGGAGCGAGGAGGCGCTGGAAGCGGCGAAGGCCGAGGCCGAGCGTATCCTGGCCGAGTGGGAGGCCGGGGAGAAGACCGAGGAGAGCTTTGCGGCCCTGGCGCAGCAGTATTCCGAGGATCCCGGCTCCGCGTCCAACGGCGGCCTGTACGAGAACGTCTACAAGGGCCAGATGGTGGCGGAGTTCGACGCCTTCTGCTTCGCCGGTCATGAGCCCGGCGACACCGGCATCGTCTACGGCAGCAACGGCGGCTATGCCGGCTATCACGTGATGTATTATGCCGGCGAGGGGCCGAGCATCATCCGCCAGATGGCCGAGCAGGACCTGACGAACGCAGCGCTGACCGCCTTGCTGGCGGAGCTGCCCGACATCGTCCCCGGCCCGGACGAGGGCCTCGTGGATCCCATCGCCGCGGACTGAAAAACAAACAGGGCAAAAAAATCACCCTTCGTGAAGAAGGGTGATTTTTTTTGGCCGTCGGCTTATTCCTTGACGACGGCGATGACCTCGCACTCGAGCAGCACGTCCTTGGGCAGACGGGCGACCTCCACGCAGGAGCGGGCGGGGAAGGGCTCCCGGAAGTGGCGGGCGTAGATGGCGTTGATGGCGCCGAAATCGTTCATGTCCTTGATGAAGACCGTGGTCTTGACCACATGGCCCATGTCGCTGCCGGCGGCCTCCAGAAGATTGGCGATGTTGGTGAAGACCTGCTCGGCCTGGGCTTCGAGGCCTTCGGCCAGGGCGCCGGTGGCGGGGATGATGGGGATCTGGCCGGACGCAAAGATCAGATTGCCGACCACGCGGGCCTGGGAATAGGGGCCGATCGCGGCGGGCGCCTTGTCGGTGGAGATGACTTTCATGTATTTTCCTCCTCTATTCAAAAACTGAAGTCAATAAACGGCAGATTCAATAATCGACCTCGAGCTGATAGCCCTGGGCGCGGACGGCCTCCTCCACGGCGCGGCCGTGGGTTTCGCCGCCGACCTCGCAGGAGATGTAGACCGTGGTCTCATTGGGGTTCAGGCCCGCGCGCAGGCGGTCGTGCTGCACGGAGAGGACGTTGGCGCCGACGCCGGAGATGATGTTCAGCAGCTGCACCAGACTGCCCGGACGGTCGATCAGGCGCACGCAGAACTTGACGCGGCGGTGGCGGGCCACCAGGCCCATCTCAATGATGCTCTGGATGAAGCTGACGTCGATGTTGCCGCCGGACATGACCGCGACGACGCGCTTGCCCTTGACGTCCAGCTTGCCGGAGAGCACCGCGGCCAGCGGCGTGGCGCCGGCGGGCTCGACGACCTGCTTGCAGCGCTCGAGCAGCAGCAGGATGGCGTTG
>JAEERN010000016.1 GCA_016285815.1 Clostridiales bacterium | reverse complement strand
GGCTCCGCGCGGACCGGGCCCGCCCGGGCCGGGACGCGCGCCCCCTTTCGATCTACGAGGTCCACGCCGGCTCGTGGCGGGAGGACGCCCGCGACTGGCAGAGCCTCGCCGACGGGCTGGCCCGCCACGCCGTCGAGTTCGGCTTCACCCACGTCGAGCTGATGCCCGTCTGCGAGTTTCCCTTCGACGGCTCCTGGGGCTATCAGACCACGGGCTATTTCGCCCCCACCTCCCGCTGGGGCGACCCGGACGGCTTCCGCGCCCTGGTGGACACGCTGCACGCCGCCGGCGTCGGCGTGATCCTGGACTGGGTCCCGGCCCACTTCCCCCGGGACGAGGCCGGTCTTCGCCTGTTCGACGGTACGCCGCTGTTCGAGCCCGCCGACCCTGCCCGGGCCGAGCACCCCCTGTGGGGCACGCTGCGCTTCGGCTTCGAGAGCGAGCACGTCCGCGATTTCCTGATCTCGTCGGCCCTCTGGTGGCTGGGCGAGTACCGGGTGGACGGGCTTCGGGTGGACGCGGTGTCCGCCATCCTCTACGACGATATGAGCGCCCCCTCGCCCGAGACGCGGAACCCCGCGGGCGAGACCTTCCTGCGCGAGCTAAACGAAACGGTCGCCCGGGAATTCCCGAAAGCCCTGATGATCGCGGAGGAGAGCTCGTCCTACCCCGGCGTCACCGCGCCGGCACGCGAGGGCGGGCTGGGCTTCACCTACAAGTGGAACATGGGCTGGATGAACGACAGCCTTCGCTATATGCAGACGGACCCGCTGTTCCGAAGCGGCGTCCACGGGCTTTTGACCTTTCCCATGGTCTACGCCTTTTCCGAGAGCTTCATCCTGCCCCTCTCCCACGACGAGTGCGTCCACGGCAAAAAGAGCTTTCTGGACAAGATGGCCGGGGACTATCAGACGAAATTCGACTCCTTCCGGTCGTATCTGACCTATTTTTACACCATTCCCGGCAAGAAGCTGCTCTTCATGGGCACCGAGTTCGGCCCCTTCCTCGAGTGGCGCTATTACGAGCCGCTGGAGTGGCAGATGACCGGGTTCCCCCTCCACGGGAAGCTGTACGGCTTCGTCCGGACGCTGACCCGCTTCTACCGCCGCCATCCGGCACTTTTCGCCGACGACCGGTCGTGGGACGGCTTTTGCTGGTCCAACGCGGACGACGCGATCTTCGACGTGTACAGCTATTTCCGCCGCGGCGGCGGCGAGACCCTGCTGGTGGTCTTCAACACCACGCCCGTCCCGCGGCCCGCGTATCTGCTGGGCGCGCCGGAGGGCGGGACCTTCCGGCTGGTCCTCAACAGCGACGACGAGGCCTTCGGCGGCGGCGGGGCCCCGGTCCGCCGCGCCGCCCGCGCCGTTCCCGCCCGACAGGGCGGATTCTCCCATCGACTCACGCTGGATCTGCCGCCCGCGGCGGCGCTGATCTACCGTCTCGTCTCCCCGCGCCGGACGGCCGGGACCTGCCGGGACGGATCGAACCAGAAAGGACGGACCGTATGAGGCAATCGGACTGTATCGCCATGATCCTGGCCGGCGGCCAGGGCTCGCGGCTGGGGGCCCTGACCCGGACGCTGGCCAAACCCGCCGTGCCCTTCGGGGGCAAGTACCGCATCATCGATTTTGCCCTGTCCAACTGCGCCAACTCCGGCATCACCACCGTCGGGGTCCTGACCCAGTACCAGCCGCTGGAGCTGAACACCTATATCGGCAGCGGCCTGCCCTGGGACATGGACCGTCTCAACGGCGGCGCGTTCATCCTTCCGCCCTACGTCAAGGGCAAGAGCGGCGAGTGGTACAAGGGCACCGCCAACGCCATCTATCAGAACAAGCAGTTCCTCGACCAGTTCGACGCGCGCCGGATCCTGATCCTCAGCGGCGACCACATCTACAAGATGGATTACCGCGACATGCTGCGCCGCCACGAAGAGACCGGCGCGGTCCTGACCATCGCCGTCATCGACGTGCCGCTGTCCGAGGCGCCGCGGTACGGCATCCTGAGCGCCGACAGGAACGGCCGGATCTTCGCCTTTGAGGAAAAGCCCGAGCACCCCGCCAGCACGCTGGCCAGCATGGGCATCTACATCTTCGACCGCGACGTGCTGATGCGCTATCTCGAGGCCGACGAGAACGACCCGGGCAGCACCAACGACTTCGGCCACGACGTGATCCCCGCCATGCTGGCCGACGGCTGTCCCATCTTCGCCTATACCTTCTCGGGCTATTGGAAGGACGTGGGCACCATCCAGAGCCTGTGGGCCGCCAACATGGACCTGATCTCCGGCGCGCTGGACCTGAACGACGACAGCTGGCGGATCTACTCGCGCCATGTGGACCTGCCGCCCCAGACGCTGGCCCCCACGGCGTCGCTGCGCTCCAGCGCCGTCACCGAGGGCTGTTCCGTGGCGGGCACCGTGGAAAACTCCGTCCTGTTCTCCGGCGTCACCGTGGAAGAGGGGGCCGTGGTGCGGGACTCCATCGTTCTGCCCATGACGGTCGTCCGCCGCGGGGCCGTGGTGGACCGGGCGGTGATCTCCCACGACGCGGAGATCGGCGAGAACGTGACCGTCGGGTGCGGCGACCCCAACGTGCCCCTGCCGCCCGACCCGCTCTGCACCGACGGACTGACGCTGATCGCCGACGGCGTGACCCTGCGCGGAAACGTGCGCATCGGACGCGGCGTCACCGTGACGCGCTCGGTGGAGACCTGGGCGGAGGGCGAAGAGGAACTCCTGCAGCGCGCCGCGCGCAGGCCGAAAGGAGAGGACGCTCTGTGAACGACACGCTGGGCATCATCATGACCGGCTTCGGCGACGAGGCCCTGGGCGAGCTGACCCGGGTGCGCGCGCGGGCGGCGCTTCCCGTCTGCGGGCGGTACCGGCTCATCGACTTCATCCTGTCCAACATGGTCAATTCCGGCATCATCAACGTGGGGGTCCCCACCACGTCCCACTACCGCTCGCTGATGGACCATCTGGGCTCCGGCAAGGAATGGGACCTGAGCCGGAAGCTCTACGGGCTGTTCATCCTGCCGCCCTATCTGATCCCCGGCGCGGGGCTGGGCAACAGCGGCGACATCGACATCCTGAACGGGATCCTGGACTATCTTGAGCGCTCCAAGCAGCGGTACGTGCTCCTGTCGGGGTGCGACGCCGTCTACAACACCGATTTCTACGCGCTCCGCGCGTTCCACGAGGCCTCCGGCGCGGACATCACCGTCCTGACCACGGACAGCGAGGCCTATCTCTCCTCGCCCGACCGGGTGCAGTTCGACGTCGGCCCCGACGGGCGCGCGGCCGACGTCATGCTGGGCGTCAACACCTTTTCCTCGCGCCGCAGCTCCATGGGCGTTTACTTTCTGGAGAAAGAGCTGCTCTGCCGCTGCATCGCCCGCTGCGTCTCCCGCGGGCGGCACGACTTCGTCCGCGACGTGCTGCTGCACAGCACCGACGAGCTGCGGGTGTTCACGTTCCCCTTCCAAGGCCACGTGGGCCTGATCGACAGCCTTCCGGCCTATTACCGCGAGAGCATGCGGCTGTTGGACCCGGCGGTCTACGCCCGGGTCTTCGACCGCCGCACCCCGATCTATACCAAGGTCAAGGACCAGATCCCGACGATCTACGGGCCCCGGGCCTGCGTCAAAAACTCGATCATCGCCGACGGCTGCCGCATCGACGGCACCGTGGAGAACAGCATCCTGTTCCGCGGGGCGCGCATCGCCGAAAGCGCCGTGGTCACCGACTCCATCGTCATGCAGAACTCCCGCATCGGCGAGGAAGTGACCATCGACTGCACCATCCTCGACAAAAACGTCTCGGTGACCGAGGGAAAGCTGCTGGCCGGCCAGTCCAGCTATCCGGTGGTCATCGGGAAAAACGCCTCGGTCTGAGCGCGGGGCGATCTCTCTGGAAAGGAACCGTTTTGCTTTGAACGTCCTCTTTGCCTCGTTCGAGGCCGTCCCCTTCGCCAAGACCGGCGGTCTGGGCGACGTGGCCGGCTCGCTGCCCGCCGCGCTGAACGCGCTGGGACACGACGTCCGCGTCTTCATGCCGCGGTACCGCGTCATCCCCGCCGGGCTGCTGGACGGCGCCGAGTTCCTCTTTTCGGCCTCCGTCAACATCGGCGGCGTGGAAAAATACGCCGGGATCTCCCGGCTGGTCCGCGGCGGCGTCACCTATTATTTCCTCGACAACGAAGAGCACTTCGGCGGCGACGGCGTCTACGGCTACGGCGACGCCGGCGCGGAGCAGAGCGTCTTCTTCTGCCGCGCTCTGCTGGAGCTTCTGCCCCGGCTGGACTTCGCGCCGGAGATCCTCCACTGCAACGACTGGCAGACCGCGCTGATCCCCGCCATGCTCCGCCGCCAGTACCCCGAGCGCCCGCTGAAGACAGTGCTGACCATCCACAATCTGCAGTATCAGGGGATCTACGGCATGGACCGCATCCGCTATCTCACGGGCCTGCCCGACGACTGCTTCGCCCCCGGCTGGGGCTCGCTGGAGTTCTACGGCGCGGCCGATCTGCTCAAGGGCGGCATCGTCTACGCCGACGCCGTCAACACCGTCAGCCCCACCTATGCCCGCGAGACGCTGACGCCGGCCTACGGCGAAAAGCTGGAGGGCGTCCTGGCCTCCCGCGGGGCCGCCTACTGCGGCATCCTGAACGGGCTGGACTGCGGGCTCTACGACCCCCGGACCTCCCGCCGCATCCCGGCCAACTTCTCCTCCCGCCGCATGGCGGGCAAGGCGGCCTGCCGCCGGGCGCTGCTGGACGAGTTCGGGCTGGCCGCCGAGGGGGTGCCGGTGATCTCCGTGGTCTCCCGTCTGGTGGACCAGAAGGGGCTGGACCTCGTGGCCGGGTGCATCGAAAACGTCCTGCGCGACGGCGCGGCGACCCTGGTCGTGCTGGGCAGCGGCGACCCCTCCTACGAGCGGTTCTTCGACGGGCTGGCCCGGCGGTTCCCCCGGCGGGTCGGGGCGTGGATCGGCTTCAACGCCGAGCTGGCGGACCGCGTCTACGCCGGGTCCGACCTGTTCCTGATGCCGTCCCGGTTCGAGCCCTGCGGTCTGTCCCAGCTCATCGCCATGAAGTTCGGCGCCGTGCCGCTGGTCCGCGAGACCGGCGGCCTGTCCGACACCGTGACCTCGTACAACGAGGTCACCGGCCGGGGCAACGGCTTTTCCTTCGCCCCCTACGCCGCGGCGGATCTGGAGTTCACGCTTCGCCGCGCGATCTCGTTCTACACCGACCGGCCGGACGTCTGGCGGACGCTGATCGCCCGCTGCATGAAAAAAGACTTTTCCTGGACCGCCTCGGCCCGCCGGTACGGCGAGCTGTACGCCGGCCTGACCTCCGCGGGCGGCCCCGCCGCCTCCTCAATCTGACTGCGAAAGGCACGTTCTCTCTCATGGAAAAAGACCTCACCGCGGCGATCCGCGACAGCATCACGGAAAACCTGACGCGCAGCTTCGGGCGCAGCTTTGCCGAAGCGACCCCGTTCCAGAAATACAGCGCCGTGGCCATGTCCGTGCGCGACCGCGTCATGGAGCGGTACCAGGCCTCCGGCGCCGCCGTCGAGGCCGGGCGGCCCAAGACCGTCTGGTACCTGTCGCTGGAGTATCTGACCGGCAAGTTCCTGGGCCGGAACCTGGTGGCGCTGGGGCTGTACGACGCCTATGCCGAGGCCCTCGCCGGGCTGGGCGAGGATCTGGCCCGCATCGAAGAGACCGAGGCCGAGCCGGGCCTCGGCAACGGCGGACTGGGCCGTCTGGCCGCCTGTTACGCCGACTCCATGGCCGCGCTGGCACTGCCCGCGGTCAGCTGCGGCATCCGCTACGATCTGGGCCTGTTCCGCCAGCGGTTCGTGGACGGCGAACAGGTCGAGCTGCCCGACGACTGGCTGGCCGACGGCTGTCTCTGGGAGATCCCCTGCCCCGAGGACCGTGTCGAGGTGCTGTTCCACGGGCGGGTGACCTCTCACACCGACGAGACCGGATGGGTCTGCTACGAGCTGGAAGAGCCCACCCGCGTGGTGGCCACGCCCTACGACATCCCCGTCTGCGGCTACGGCGGCGGCTGGTGCAACCGGCTGCGGCTGTGGAGCGCCTCTTCCCCCTCGCCGGCGGATCTGGACGCCCTCTCCACGGGCAATTACGTCCGCGCCGTGGCCCAGCGGGATCTGGCCGAGACCATCTCCCGGGTGCTCTACCCCAACGATTCGCACAACCAGGGCAAGAGCCTCCGTCTGAGCCAGCAGTACTTCTTCACCTCGGCGACGCTCCAGTACCTGCTGAAGCGCCACAAGGCCATGGGCCTTTCCGTCCGGGACCTGCCGGACTATGCCGCGGTCCAGATCAACGACACCCACCCCGCCATCGCCATCGCGGAGCTCATGCGGCTGCTGGTGGACGGCGAGCGCATCCCCTGGGAGGACGCGTGGGACGTCTGCCGCCGGGTCTTCGCCTATACCAACCACACCATCATGTGGGAGGCGCTGGAGAGCTGGCCCTGCTACCTGATGGAGAACCTGCTGCCCCGCATCTATATGATCCTCTGCGAGATCGACCGCCGCTATCGCGGCGAGCTGGCCGCCGCCGGGGCTCCCGCCGAGCGGCTGGCCGTCATCCACGGCGGCTCGGTCCGCATGGCCAACCTCTGTCTGGCCTGCTGTCACACCGTCAACGGCGTGTCCGAGCTCCACACCGAGATCCTGAAGACCGGGCTCTTCGCGGACTTCGAGCGCTTCCGCCCCGGCCGGATCGTGGCCGTGACCAACGGCGTGACCCCGCGCCGCTGGCTGATCCAGGCCGATCCCGGCCTGGCCGCCCTGATCGACGAGCTGCTGGGAGACCGCGGATGGGCGTCGGATCTGGGCCGTCTGTCCGAGCTGGAGCGCTTCGCCGGCGACCCGGCCGTCCGGGAGCGCCTGGCGCAGATCAAGCGCCGGAACAAAGAGCGGCTCTTCGCGCGGCTGGCCCGCGAGACCGGGATCCTCGCGGACCCGGACTCGGTGGTGGACGTTCAGGTCAAGCGGCTCCACGAATACAAGCGCCAGCTGATGAACGTGCTGCGGATCCTCGCCATGTACTTCGAGCTGGTCGAAGAGGGGCGCGAGCCCGCGCGGCCGGTCACCTTCGTGTTCGGCGCCAAGGCCTCGCCCGGCTATGACCGGGCCAAGCAGATCATCGCCCTGATCAACGCCGCCGCCCGGACGATCAACGGCGATCCCCGGACCCGCGGCCTGCTCCGGGTGATTTTCGCGGAGAACTACAACGCCACGTCGGCCGGCTTCGTCATCCCCGCGGCGGACCTCTCCGAGCAGATCTCGCTGGCAGGGAAAGAGGCCTCGGGCACGGGCAACATGAAATTCATGATGAACGGCGCGCTGACCATCGGAACGCTGGACGGCGCCAATGTGGAGATGGCGCGGCTGCTGGGGCCGGAGAACCTCTATCTGTTCGGCCTGCGCGCCGACGAGGTCGCCGCGCACCACCCCACCGCCGCGGAGCTCTGCGCCGCGGACCGGCGGCTGGACCGGGCGGTCAAGTCGCTGGGCGACGGCACGCTGGGCAATTTCACGCCGCTGATGAACTATCTGATCTTCGAGGACCCCTATCTCTGTCTGACCGACTTCGCCGGCTACCGCGCCGCCACGGCGCGGGCCTTGGCCGACTATGAGGACCGCACGGACTGGTCCCGCCGGTCCCTGATCAACGTCGCCCGCTCCGGCTTCTTCTCCAGCGACCGCAGCGTTGCGGAGTACCGCGACCGCATCTGGCACGCATGACCCGCGCCGAGCACCGGGCTTTCGACCCCGTTTTCCGTTCGCCCATGGGCGCCGTCCCCGCCGGAACGGCGGTGACCCTGTCCGTCGCCGCGGACGAGACGCCGACCCTTCGGCTGTGGAGCGCCGAGGACGGCGAGCGCCTGCTGGCGCCCGCCTTCTCTTCCCCCGGCGGCGAGACGACCCGGCTCTACGCCTTCACCTTTTCCGTCTCCGCCCCCGGGATCGTCTGGTACCGTTTTCTCTTTTCCGACGGCGCGCTGGTCCCCGGAGACGACCCGCTGGTGGGCGTTCCTGCCCCGCCGGACGCCTTCGCCAGCTTTCAGCTGACGGTCTTCGACCCCGCGTTTTCCGTTCCGGAGTGGACTGCGGGACGCGTGATGTATCAGATCTTTCCGGACCGCCTCGCCCGCGGCCGGGACTTTTCGCCGGTCCCCGGCCGCGTCACCCACGCCCGCTGGGACGAGGACGTGACCGTCGCCCCTCTGCCGGGCAAAGCGGAATACACCGCCTATGACTTCTTCGGCGGCACCCTGCGCGGCATCGAAGAGCATCTGGACGATCTGGCCGCGCTGGGCGTCACGGCGCTCTATCTGAACCCCGTGTTCCGCGCCGCGTCAAACCACCGGTACGACGTGGGCGACTACACCCGGGTGGATCCCGCGCTGGGCACGGAGGACGACTACGCCGCCCTGTGCGCCGCGGCGCGCGCCCGCGGCATCCGGATCCTGGGGGACGGCGTGTTCTCCCACACCGGCGAGGACAGCGTCTATTTCGACCGCTTCGGGCGCGAGGCCGTGCCCGGCGCGTATCAAAGCAAGAGCTCACCCTATTTCCCGTGGTACCGGTTCCGGACCTGGCCCGACGACTACGCCTGCTGGTGGAACGTGCGCTCACTGCCCGAGGTCAACGAGGAAGACCCCGGCTTTTCGGCCTTCATCAACGGGCCGGACGGCGTCGCCCGGCTCTGGCTGCGGCGCGGCGCCTCGGGCTGGCGGCTGGACGTGGCCGACGAGCTGCCCGACGGGTTCCTCGAGGCCTTTCGCGCCTCGGTCAAGGCCGAGGACCCCGAGGCCTTCGTGCTGGGCGAGGTCTGGGAGGACGCCACCAACAAGGTCAGCTACGGCCGCCTGCGCCGGTACCTGCTGGGGTCCCAGCTGGACAGCGTCATGAACTACCCCTTCCGGCGGGCCATCCTCGACCTGCTGACCGGGCGGCTGGACGCCGGCGGCTTCGTCCGCCGCGTGCGGACCGTGCTGTCCAACTATCCCGGCCCCTGCGTCCACGCGCTGATGAACTTCCTCTCCACCCACGACACCCCCCGGATCACGTCGCTGCTGGGCGGCATGCCGGAGGATGTCCGGCGGGAGGACGCCGCCGGGACCCGGCTCTCGCCGGAGGCCCCGGCCCGGAGCCAGCGGCGGACCACGCCGTTCTCTCCGCAGATGAACTCCCG
>JAEERN010000094.1 GCA_016285815.1 Clostridiales bacterium | reverse complement strand
TGGCGTCCCGCAGGGCGGCGGTCAGCGCGCCGCCGGAGAGGGTCCCGCTCAGATAGCGGTCCATGGCCTCGTCCGAGGTGAATGCGGCGGCCTCGGCCAGCGCGGCGTCCGGAACGGGCAGCGGTTCCACGTCGGGCCCTCCGGCGTTTCGGACGGAGGTGAAGGGGAGCAGCGCTCCGGAAAAGGCGGACAGAGCGGCCAGGACCGCGTCGAGGTCCGCCCCGGCCCGGTCCAGCTTGTTGACGAAGATCACCACGGGGGTCTTTCGCGCGGCGAGAGCGTCCCAGACCAGCTCGGTGCGGGCCTGGATCCCCTCGACGGCCGAGACGATCAGCACCGCGCAGTCCACGACGCGCAGGGTCCGGTCCACCTCGGAGGAGAAGTCCATGTGGCCCGGCGTGTCGATCAGGTTGACGTCCACGCCCGCATACGAGAACTGGGCCGCGGCGGCGCGGATCGAGATCTTGCGGGCTCGCTCGAGCTCGGTGTAGTCCGTGCGGGCGGTGCCGTCGTCCACGCGGCCCGCGCTTCGCACCGCGCCGGCGGCGAAGAGCAGCTGCTCGGTGAGCGTCGTTTTGCCCGCGTCCACGTGGGCGAAGAGCCCCAGGTTGATGGTTTCGGCCATAGGCGATCCGGTCCTCCGTCACAGGTATTCCTGAAAGCCATTATACCACGTTCGGCGGCGGCGCTCAAGGCCCCGCCGGGCGCGGCGCGGAAAAAGCGGGTTTGACAGCGGCGCGCGGGGGTGGTATAATCGAAGTGCGAAAAGCGGAGAGCAAAGGGGGAGAGGCGCGGTGTTCTGCGCGGTGAACGGCGTCAAGCTCTGGGTTCGGGTCACGGGGGAAGGCGCCCCGCTGGTCCTGCTGCACGGGAACGGCGAGGATCACACGATCTTCGACGAGCTGACCCGCGCCATCGGGTCGGAATTCCGCGTCTATGCGCCGGATCTCCGGTGCCACGGGCGCTCCGGCGCGGGCGAGCTGGACTATGACGAGATGACGCGGGACGTCTCCGAGCTGATCCGGCTGGAGGGGCTGGACCGACCGCTGGTGGTGGGCTTTTCGGACGGCGGGATCATCGGCCTGAAGCTGGCCGCCGAGGAGCCGGCGCGGATCGGCGGGCTGATCGCCTGCGGCGCCAACGCGGAGCCGGAGGGGCTGAAAAAAAGCTTTCTGCTGGCCGCGCGGGCGCGCTATCTGGCGACCCGGTCCAAAAAGCTGAAGCTGATGCTCACGGGACCCCACATCCCGGAGGGAACGCTGAACGCCATCCGGGTCCCCGTTCTGATCGCGGCGGGGGAGAAGGACGTGGTCCGGCTTCAGGAGACACTGCGCATCCGGAACGCCATCCCGGGCGCAGAGCTCAGGATCTTCGACGGGGCCGACCACGACGGCTATGTGGCGGGCAGCGCGAGACTGGCCAACACGGTGCGGGTCTTTGCCGCCCGGTGCGCCGCACGCCGCGCCGATTAAGACTTCCGCCCGGCAAAACGAAAGAAGAAAACGCCCCGCGGGCCGATCCGGCCCACGGGGCGCCGTGTTTGCGGAGAGAGGAGCGCGCCGGTCCGGCGGTTTCCGGCCGGGAGAGCCCCTTCGGCGCGGACGCTCACGCCGAGGGCGCGGCGCCGGGGCGGGGGGCGGCCAGCTGGCGCTTGATCTCGTCGATCACCAGCCAGAAGATCCGGCCCCGGTATTTGACCGGATCGGCGGGGATCTCCAGATAGCCCATGCCTTCGACGGTCAGCACCAGCGCGCTGGGACCGTGGATGGAGACGTTCTGGATGGCCGCGACGGGGATCTCCGTTCCGCCGCAGCGGAGGACCCGCCCGCTGATGGTGAGGGGCCCGTGGTCCACGACGGCCGCGCCCACCCGGGGCGTTACGGACAGCAGGCGCAGATCGGCCTCTTCCGTCCAGTAGACCTCGTCCGACCCGGCGCGGACGCGGGCGAGAAGGCGCGGCTTCTGCCACAGGTCCCAGTCGCGGACGGAGGTGAAGGGAAAGTTGCCGGAGAGATCGCCGTATTCGTCGTAGGTCCCGCGCAGACCGCAGGGGCAGAGGATCTCGCCGCCCCGGCCGTACACCGTTCCCACCCGCTCGCAGCGGGGACAGAGGAACAGCGCCGTGCCGATGCCCTCGGCCAGCTTGCGTCCGCGGTAGCGGATGCGGCGGACGGCCTGTTCGGCATAGGCGTCCTCGAAAATATCGGCGAAGATGGCCGCGTTGACCTGTTCGGCGGACATGGCGGCCAGCTCTTCGGGCGAGTAGACGCGGACCACGCCGCCGTCCAGCCGGCCACGGCGGAAGCTGGCGCCGGACCAGCGGGGGCTGGTGAAATAGCCGCCCGTCAGCCGGAAGGTGACCAGAGAGCAGCCCGCCTTTTTCAAAAGCTTGCCCGTGGCGGGTTCGATGGGCATGGTGAGCCCGTTATAGCTGCGGTTGCCTTCGGCAAAGAGCAAAAGGCTCCTGCCCTCGCGCAGGCGGCGCAGCATCTCGATGGCCGTGACCGTGGCCCGGCTGCCCTTGGGGCGCGCCACCGGGTCGAAAAAGAACTTCAGCAGGGCCGTGACGAAGCCCCGGCGGAAGATGTGCTCGCTGCCTACGGCGTACATGTGCTGGCGAAAGGCGGAGATGACCAGCAGCGGGTCGAGGTCCGTGTTGTGGTTGGAGACGACGACGAAAGGGCCGGCGATGCGGCCCGGCCGATGGCGGCGATAGTTGACCCGCAGGCGCAGGAACAGATAGACCGGCCCGCGCAGCAGGAAGATCGTGAGGCGGTGGATCCAGTACATAGGAGCGATCAGTCCTCCCCGGCGGCTCTGGCCGCGTCCAGCTTCATGAGCTTGTATTCGATGGCGTCCACCAGCGCCGTGAGGCTGGCTTCGATGATGTCGTTGGAGACGCCGACGGTGGCCCAGGTGTCCCGGCCGTCGCCGCTCTCCATCAGGACGCGCACCCGCGCGCCGGTGGAATGGCTCTGTTCCAGCACGCGGACCTTATAGTCGTAGAGCTGCATCCCGGCAAGGTCCGGATAGAACACGGACAGGGCCTTCCGCAGGGCGAGGTCCAGCGCGTTGACCGGGCCCATGCCGGTCTCGGCGGTGATCTCCGTGCGGCCGTCCACCTCGATCTTGATGGAGGCAAAGGCGGACAGCTCGCCCGAGGCCACGGGGTATTCGCCCACGGCCTTGTAGAACACCAGCCGGAAGTGGGGGCGGAAGGTGCCGAGGATCTTGGTCACCATCAGCTCGAGGCTGGCCTCGGCCGCCTCGTAGAAATAGCCCTGCCGTTCGGACTCCTTCAGCGCGGCCAGGATCTCGGCGGTCTCGGGCGATTCCCGCGTGAGCTGGGGCGCGATGCGGCGCAGCTTGGCCGGGATGGTGCTGCGGCCGCTGACCTCGCTCATGAGCAGGCGGCGTTTGTTGCCCACCAGCTCGGGGTCCACGTGCTCGAAGGTGGAGGGGTCTTTCAGCACCGCGTCGATGTGCATCCCGCCCTTGTGGGTGAAGGCGCTCTTGCCGACGTAGGGGCGGTTGTTTTCCAGCGAGACGTTGGAGATCTCGGCGATGCGCCGGGCGGTGTCGAACAGCGCGGGCAGGTCGCCGCGGCAGGAATAGGCGGACTTCAGCACCAGGTTCGGCAGGATCACCGACAGATCCGCGTTGCCGCAGCGCTCGCCGATGCCGGTGAAGGTGCCCTGTACCTGGACCGCGCCGCCGAAGACGGCGGCCATGGAGCTGGCCACGGCACAGCCCGTGTCGTTGTGGCAGTGGATGGCGACGTCCGTCCCGTCGGCCAGAGCCACGGCGTCCTTGACGGCCATGTACACGTCGAAGGGCAGCGTGCCGCCGTTGGTGTCGCAGAGGGTGAGGACCTTGGCGCCGGCGTTTTTGGCGGCCGTCAGCACCGCCGAGGCGTAGGCCCGGTCGGAGAGCCAGCCGTCGAAAAAGTGCTCGGCGTCGAAGAACACCGTGCGCCCCCGTTCGACGAGAAAGGCCACGCTGGACGCGACGAGCTCCAGGTTTTCCTCCGGCGAGACCCCCAGCACCTCGGTCACCTGAAGGTCCCACGCCTTGCCGACCAGCGAGACGATCTCCGTCTCCGCGGCCAGCAGGGCCGCCAGAGACGCGTCGTCCTCCGGCGCGACGCCGGGACGGCGCGTGCTGCCGAAGGCGCAGAGCTTCGCTGTCTTCAGCGGGAGGCTCCGGGCGGCGCGGAAGAACTCCGCGTCCTTGGGGTTCGAGGCGGGGTTGCCCGCTTCGATGAAGTCGACGCCGAAGTCGTCCAGTGCCCGGCACACGTTCAGTTTGTCGTTTACGGAAAAGCTTACCCCTTCGGCCTGCGCGCCGTCGCGCAGGGTCGAGTCGAGGATCTGGATGGTTTGCATGGCGATTCTCCCGTTTTCCGGCCGGCGGGGCCGGTCACTGCATATCGATGAGCTTGTTGATGCCGTTGAGATAGGCGAGGATACTGGACTCGATGATGTCCGTGGACAGGCCGCGTCCGGTGACGAAGCGGTCGCCGGAGCGCAGCTTGACCGTCACCTCGCCCAGCGCGTCGTTGCCGTCGGAGATCGAGTGGATCTGATAGCTGCGCATCTCCTCGCAGATGTGGCCCGTGATCTTGTCGATGGCGTTGTAGGCCGCGTTGATGGGGCCGCGCCCCAGCGAGACCTCTTCCACCACCTCGTTTTCCCGCCGCAGCTTGATGACGCAGGTGGACGAGGTGAACTTGTTGGTGTGGACGTCGAAGCTCTCCAGCCGATAGGTGCCCTCGGCCCGGCGCTTGTTCAGCAGGATGGCCTCCAGATCGCTGTCTCCGATGTACTTTTTCTGGTCTGAAAGCTCCATCAGACGCTGGTAGCAGGTGTTCAGCTCTTCCTCGGTGTAGAGATAGCCCATCTCGGTGAGCCGCTCGGCCACGGCGTGCTTGCCCGAGTGCTTGCCCAGCACGATGCGGACCTTGGGGATGCCCAGCTCGGCGGGATCCATGATCTCGTAGGTCGACGGGTCCGTCATGAGCCCGTGGGTGTGGATGCCGGACTCGTGGGCAAAGGCGTTCAGCCCCACGATGGGCTTGGTCAGCGAGGGGGTCTGGCCGATGGTGTCGTACACCTGGCGGCTGGCGCGGTTGATGCGCCGCAGGGCGATCCCCGTCTCGGCGCGGTAGTAGGGCCGGCGCACGTGAAGCGCCATGACGACCTCTTCCAGCGCGGCGTTGCCGGCCCGCTCGCCGATGCCGTTGACGGTGCACTCCGCCTGCAGAGCGCCGGCCTCGATCCCGGCCAGCGTGTTGGCCACGGCCAGGCCCAGATCGTTGTGACAGTGGACCGACAGGCACACCCGGTCCAGACCGGGCACGGTCTCGCGGCAGAAGCGGATCAGATCGGCGAACTCATTCGGCGCGGCATAGCCCACGGTGTCGGGGATGTTGATCGTGGTGGCCCCGGCCCTGACGGCGGCGGCCAGCGCCCGCGCGAGGAACGCGCGGTCCGAGCGGGTGGCGTCCTCCGCGGAGAACTCCACGTCCGGGCAGAGCGAGGCGGCATAGCGCACCGCGTCGTCGATGCGCTCCAGCACCTGGTCCGGGGTCATGCGCAGCTTGCGCGACATGTGAAGGTCCGACGTGGCGATGAACACGTGCAGC
>JAEERN010000015.1 GCA_016285815.1 Clostridiales bacterium | reverse complement strand
TACCGCAGTAGCTTTCCAGATGGATCTCGTTGCGGGACTCGATCTCCGTGGGGCTGTAGATCCCGTTTTCGGTCAGCAGCCGGACGTTCTTTTCACTGATGAATTCCGGGATGGTCTCCGCGGTATTGCGCAGGTTCTTGAGCCCGCGCCGCCCGGCCTCCGCGATCCAGGACTGGTCGTATCCGTTGCCGTTGAACAGGATGCGGCGGTGCCCGGAAAACATTTCCCGGACCAGCTCCCGCAGGGCCCGGGGACGGTCTTCCGCGGTCTCCAGCCGGTCGGCGCATTCCTTGAGCTCCTGGGCCAGGATCGTGTTCAGGTACGTGACCGGCATGGCGATGGACTGGCTGGAGCCGGGCATGCGGAATTCAAATTTATTGCCGGTAAAGGCCACCGGCGAGGTGCGGTTCCGGTCCGTGTTGTCCTTGGGCAGCTGCAGCAGCACGTCCTTGCCCACGGTCAGGAAACGGTCTGTCTGATCGATGTAGGGCTCGTCCCGGATGATGGAATCGATCACCGCCTCCAGCTCGGAGCCGACGAAGACGGAGATGATGGCGGGCGGCGCTTCGTTCCCGCCCAGCCGCTGGTCGTTGCCCGCATAGGCGGCCGAGCAGCGCAGCAGGGAGGCGTATTCGTCCACGCCCTTGATGAACGCGGCCAGGAACAGCAGAAAGCGGGTGTTGTCCGCGGGCGTGGTGCCGGGAGAGAAGAGGTTCTCGCCGCGGTCGGTCCCCACGGACCAGTTCACGTGCTTGCCGGAGCCGTTGACGCCGGCGAAGGGCGTCTCGTGGAGCAGGCAGACCAGATCATGCCGGTCCGCGACGCGCTTCATGATCTCCATGGTCAGCTGGTTCTGGTCGTTGGCCGTGTTGGCGTCGGTGAAGAACGGCGCCATTTCATACTGGGCCGGCGCCACTTCGTTGTGCTCCGTCTTGGCGCAGATGCCGAGTTTCCAGAGTTCTTCGTTCAGGTCCTGCATGAAGGCCGTGATCTCCGGCTTGATCTGCCCGTAGTAATGGTCCTCCAGCTCCTGCTTTTTCGGCGCGTCCGCCCCGAACAGCGTGCGGCCGCAGAGCCGCAGGTCTTCGCGCTGCTGGAACAGCGGTTTCGGGATCAGGAAGTATTCCTGCTCCGCGCCGACGTTCACCTGCACGCTCTCCGTCTGAGCGTCGCCCAGCAGGCGCAGGATCCGGACGGCCTGGCGGTTCAGCGCGTCGCCGGAACGCAGGAGGGGGGTCTTTTTGTCCAGAACTTCGCCGGAATATGTGCAGAATACGGTGGGGATGCACAGGACTTTGTCTTTGATGAACGCATAGGAAGTGGGATCCCAGGCGCTGTAGCCGCGCGCCTCAAAGGTGGAGCGCAGTCCGCCGGAGGGGAAGGAAGAGGCGTCGGGCTCGCCGCGGAGCAGTTCTTTGCGGGAGAATTCCATGCGGAAGCCGTCGCGGCCGTCCGGGATCAGGAATCCCTCGTGCTTCTCGGCCGTTTCGCCGTTTAAAGGCTGGAACCAGTGGGTGTAATGGGTCGCGCCTTTGTCCAGGGCCCAGCGTTTCATGCCGTCCGCGATGTCGTCCGCGATCTTTTCCGGCAGGACGGTGCGGGTGCGGACGCATTCGCGCCAGACGGCGAGGGACCCCTCGGAGATATACTGTTTCATGGCCTTTTCGTGAAAGAGATCGGTGCCAAAGCGTTCGTTTTCGCTGGTTCTGATACTCATGCTTTTCTCTCCTTGCTTTATGATGGCGTTTCAGACGGCATTTTATTCATATTCTATCGTGGCCGGCGGCTTGGACGTGATGTCGTAGACGACGCGGTTGATTCCGGGGACCTCATTGACGATGCGCCGGGACGCTTCCGCCAGGACACCGTACGGGATCCGGGCGAAATCCGCCGTCATGAAGTCCTCCGTGCAGACGGCCCGGAGGGCGATCGTGCGCTGGTAGCTGCGCTGATCCCCCATGACGCCGACGGTCTCCATGTTGGTCAGCACGGCAAAGTACTGATCGGCGGGGAACGGGCGTCCGGTCTTTTCAAGTTCTTCGCGGAAGATGGCGTCCGCTTCCCGGACCAGTTCCAGTTTCTCCGCGGTGACTTCCCCGATCACGCGGACGGCCAGTCCCGGACCGGGGAACGGCTGGCGGCCGACGATCGCCTCCGGGAGGCCCAGCTCCCGCCCAAGAGCCCGCACCTCGTCCTTGAACAGGACGCGCAGGGGCTCGATGATGCCCCGGAAACCGGTGTGCCGCGGCAGCCCGCCCACGTTGTGGTGGCTTTTGATGGTACGGCCGCCGGCCGCTCCGGATTCGATGACGTCCGGATAGATGGTCCCCTGGGCCAGGAAATCGGCCCCGCCGGCTTCCCGCGCCGCTTCTTCGAAGACGCGGACGAACTCGGCGCCGATGATCTTTCTTTTTTCTTCCGGGGCCGTGACTTCTTTCAGGCACGCCAGGAAGCGCTCCTGCGCGTTGACGCGGAGGAAGCGGAGCCGCAGGCGGGAGTAAAATGCCTCGATCGCGTCGCTTTCTCCTTTCCGCATCAGGCCGTGGTCCACATAGACGCAGGTCAGGCGTTCGCCGACGGCGCGGTCGATCAGCGCGGCGGCGACGGCGGAATCCACGCCGCCGGACAGGGCCAGCAGGATGCGGCCGTCCCCGGCCTGTTCACGGACCGCACGGACCGCGCGGTCACAGTAATCCTGCATCGTCCAGCCGCCTTTGGCGCCGCAGACTTTTTCCAGAAAAGCCCGGATCATTTCCGTCCCGTTTTCCGTGTGGCGGACTTCGGGATGGAACTGCAGGCCGTACAGGCGCCGGGCCGGATCGGCGATGCCCGCGTTCGGGCAGTGCGCCGTTTCCGCAAAGACCGAAAAGCCGGACGGGAGGGCGCTGACGTAGTCGCCGTGGCTCATCCAGGCGGTCCCTTCGGCCGGCAGGTCCTCAAACAGCGGGCAGGCTGCGTCATAATGCGCCGGCGTCCGCCCGTATTCGCGCGCCGTGTCCCGGGCCGCCGCTTCCACGCGGCCGCCCAGCAGCTGCACCATCAGCTGACAGCCGTAGCAGATCCCGAGGACCGGGATGCCCGCGTCAAGCAGGGAGCGGTCCATGGTCGGCGCGCCGTCCGCGTACACGCTGGCGGGGCCGCCGGAAAGCACCAGGCCGATCGGATTCTTCGACAGGATC
>JAEERN010000093.1 GCA_016285815.1 Clostridiales bacterium | reverse complement strand
GTGGTCGTCGAAGAAACCGAGCGGCGTCTTCATCAAATGGGCCATGCCCCGCTTGCGGATGTTCGACGCCGTGCGGAAGGCCGCCAGATGCGTGCACATCAGCGCGCAGAAGTAGACAATGATCCCGCCGAAGGCGAAGGCGAACGCCATCCAGCCGTATCCGGCGATCCCGGCGGCCTCGGTCCAGTCCGGCGCAACGCGGATCAGATCCCGCGCGGCCAGCCAGATGCAGACGTAGGGCACCATCCCCAGCACCATGGCGGCGGCGGACAGGCCGAGGCCCCAAAAGGTGAGTCCCCTGTACTTTCCGGCATAGCCGAGCAGGACCGCGACCTCGCTCTGTTTTTTCTCTTTCACTTTGTCATCCTCCTCTCCGCAGGAACCACGGGACGACGCGGTTCACGCACCTGCAGTAGTCTTCGTACGCCGCGCCGTACCGCGCGCGCAGCCATTTTTCCTCGGTCCTTTTCATCAGAACGGTCAGGAACAGCCAGTACCCCGGCACCAGCGCGAAAAAGAACGCGTTGCCGGCCAGCAGCAGCACCCCCGTGCAGACCGCCAGGATCGCGGAATAGATCGGGTTCCTCACCCACGCGTAGACCCCCGTCGTCACCAGGTTGCCGTTTTTGATCTCGTCGTCCAGCCGGCTCACGAGCACCGCCTGGACCCAGAGGAACACGCCTAGCGCGATCAGCAGGACCCCCAGGATCATCGCCGGGATCCGCAGCGCGCCCAGCTTCCCGCCGGACAGAGCCGGGATCTCGCCGCAGATCACGCCCGCGGCCGTCAGCCCGGCGACGACGCCGGCGTAAAGCGGCCCCACGCCGAACAGCGGCAGACGCTCTTCTTCCTGTTTCACGCGCGCCTCACTCCCTTCCGTCCTTCAGCGCCTCGATCATGTCCGCCCGGCCGACCTTGCGGCGCAGCAGCAGCAGCGAGGCCGCGTAGCCGCCGGCGGTGATCAGCGCGGTGAACAGGATGCTTTTGGGCGACAGCGTCGCCGGGATCATGATGCGCTCGATCTCCACGAACTCCGCGCAGTACCAGGCCATGACGCCGTAGGCGGCGGCGGTCCCCAGCGCGATGCCGGGGATCAGCAGCAGGTGGTTGGCCGAGAGGATCATGGAATCGATCCGGCGGTTCTCCAGGCCGAGGACCTTCAGCATGGAGATGCTGTGCCCGTTTTCGGTGATCATGGTGTTGATCGTGGCGTAAAGCGAGGCGATGCAGACGATCACGCCGATGATCATGAACGCGTAAATCAGCCCGCCCATGGCTCTCATCATGTTCTCCATCTGCGTCTGATAGGTGGTGTCGGAGACGATCTCGGCCACCTCGTCGCCGGCATAGTCCAGCGCCCGGTCGGACAGGACCGCGTTGTAGCGGTCCGGGTCCAGTCCCGCGATCTCCGCGGCCTTTTCCCGCGAGGTCAGGACGTAGCTCTGATACCCGTTCCGGATCACGCCGTCGATCCGGACGGTGTGCTCCTCCAGCGTGGCGATGCTTCGGAAGGTAAACTCGTCTCCCCGGTGCACGCCGAACATCGCCGCGCACAGCGTGCTGACATAGAACCCGTGTTCCGGGTCCGCCCGCTCGCCTTCCACCGTCGTCAGGTTCCAGAGCTTCGCGTCGGCGTCGAGACCCATCAGCGTGAAGCGGCTGCCGTCCCCGTCCTCATAGGGCAGCGCCAGCACCGCCTCGCCGCCGGAGGGGCGCCCGCTCTTCAGCTCGTTCAGAACGTACTCGTAGCGGAAGGTGCCGAATTCGCCGTGCGCCTGGTCGCCCACCGCCTTCACCGAGTCGATGAAGCTGAAGGCAAAGGCCACGATCATGGCGCCCAGAAAGATGCCCAGGAAGACCACCATGCTCCGGCCCGGACTGCCGACCAGCTGGCGGACGGCGAATTTCCGCCGGACGGACGTCTTTTTCCGCGAAAGGATCCGGCGGCTCTTCGCGTCGCTGCCCACCTGGCCGGACAGCAGCCTGACCGTTTCCACCTTCAAAAGGCTTCTCACGCGCAGCATGGCGGCGGCAAAGTAGATCAGTGTCGGCACGACCACGCCGGCGGCGGCGATCCACACGGGCAGCGTGAAGTCCGGCCGCATGGGCTCATAGTCGGCAAGGCCGATCGACCCGAAGGGCCGGGCCAGGATCAGCGCCGCGGCGGCGGTCAGCAGCCCGCCGACCACACCGGGGATGACCGCGAACAGGCTGTAGTGCAGCATGAGCCGGGACCGCTCGCAGCCCATGGCGGACAGGGTCCCGATCAACTTCTGCTCCGCCCGGATCCGGCGCCCCAGCAGGATGCAGACCAGCGCCACCGTCAGAAACGGGAAGATGACGAGGATGAACCACGAGGACATGACGAACATGTCCGCCTGCTCGTGGACGAAGGTGATCCGCATATTGCTCTCCGCCGGGAGATAGCCGGACAGGAAATAGCGGTCGTTGACCCGGCGGCGGAACGCGAGCTCGTCGGCGTTTTCGCCGTAGACGACCTTGTTGTTGACGCTTCCGCCGCCGAACTGCGCCTCGAATTCCGCCGGCGTCATATAGGCGAGGAAGAAGGTGGTCACGTTCTTATAGTCGTCGGTGACGTTTTCCACCATATAGAGATAGTCCGGCCGCAGGAAGGTCCCCGCCACGGTATAGGTCTTTCCTTTGATGACCACCGGATCGCCGGGCGAAACGCCGTTCTCCTCCGCATACCCCGCGGAGATCAGGATCTCGTCGTCCGAGGCCGGCTCGCGGCCGGTCTGGATCTCATACCGGTCGATCTTCCGGTTCGGAACGAAGACGCGGACGCGGTACGCCCCCTCGTCCACCCCGGCGAAGCGCTCTTTTTCCAGCGTGACGCCGAATTCCCGCTCCAGCGCGGGGACGTCCTCGTCCGGGATCTCCGCGTAGGTGGAAAAGGTCGCGTCCTCCAGACGGTATTCTTCGAAGAACGCGTCGCCGTAGGCGTTGATCCCCGTCCCCGCGATGTAGAAGAGATAGAACATGAGCAGCGTCACCATCGTCAGCACCGAGGCGGACACGTAGAACGGCAGGTTGGCCCCGATGCTCCGCGCATAGCGTTTGTTCAGCTTCATTTTTCCCGCCTCACAGTTCGATCTCGTCGGCGGAGCGCTTCTCGCCGTTCTCCTCGGCCGAGGCGATCCGGCCGTCCCGGATGCGCACCACCGTGTCGGCCAGCCCAGCGATGGCCTCGTTGTGGGTGATGATCAGCGTCGTCGTGCCATACTGCCGGTTGATCTTCTCGATGAACCGCAGCACCGACCGCGAGGACCGGGTGTCCAGCGCGCCGGTCAGCTCGTCGCAGAGCAAAAGCCTGGGGTTCTTCACCATGGCCCGCGCGATGGCGACCCGCTGCTGCTGTCCGCCGGACAGCTCCCGCGGGAAGCGGTACCGGTACTTTTCGATGTCCAGCGCGGCGAGGATCTCGTCCATGTCCAGAGGCGCCTCCGCGATCTCCGCCACCACCTGCACGTTCTCCTCCACGGTGAGGTCCGGGATCAGATTGTAAAATTGGAACACGAAGCCGATGCTCCGCCTCCGATACGCTGTCCGCGCCTTCTGCGACAGACCGCTGATCCTCTGACCGTCCACCACGATCTCGCCCGCGTCGAGGCTGTCCAGACCGCCGATCATGTTGAGCAGCGTGCTCTTGCCCGACCCGGAGGGCCCCAGGATCACGCAGATCTTTCCGCGCTCCAGCGAAAAGTCCACGCCGTCCAGCGCGTACACCGCCGCCTCGCCCGTTCCGTACTGTTTTTTCGCGCCTTTGATCTCGATAAACATCTTTTTCACCCCGTCGCTGTTCCGTACTGTCCCTCCCCGGCAATTAGCCCGCGCTAACCACCGGGCGCGGAAACTCCGCTCCGGCAGCCGCTCTTCCCCTCCGGCGCGGCGTCCGCGCCGGGGCAGGAAGGCGGCCCCGATCAGCTTAGTTAGCTTACGCTAACTATCATAGCACGTTTTGCTCCGTCAATCAAGAGGGCGCGCAAATTTTTCCGGCCTGTCCCCCGTTTTTTCCCGCCGGGCGCCCGCCTGCGCGCAAAAAGCGCGGGGACGGAAGCCGCGCCCTGCGCGCTCCGTCCCCGTGCGATCCGTCTTTTTCGCTTTCGGTCAGATGTCCTGCGACCAGAATTCTCCGGACCCCTCCGCGCACCAGTCCGCTTCCGGGACGGAGCACTCGAACGCCTCGCAGGTCAGCCGCTCCACCCGGCCCCAGTTTTCGATCAGGTGCGGCGCGCGGGTCTTGATCCGGACATTCCGCAGCGACAGCTCCTTCACCCAACCGGTCCGGAAGACCGCCTCGTAGGGGTAGTCCTCCGCCGTCTCGATGGACACGTTCTCCAGCTCGGCCCGAAGGGGAACGTCCTCCGGCCCGAAGAGGACGGTGGGCTCGGAGAGCCCCCTGGCGGTGATGTTCTTCAGCGTCAGGTCGAACAGGGGCCTGGCCTGCTGCCACTTGTCGCCGCCGGACAGATTGTACTGCACCAGCCGCTCGACGCCCTCCACGGTGCAGTTCTGGAAGACCACGTTCCGCGGCTCGTAGCGGATGTCCGGGATGTCCTCCGCGAAATAGGTGAACATGCTCAGCGAGTTCATCCGGGACGGGCGGACCGAGAACTCGTTGGCGCCGCGGATCTTTTCGTCGTCGGTGAGACACCCGCGCCACGGGTACACCGCGGGCCCGGTAAAGCGGCAGCCGTCCACGAGCAGATTGGTGGCGCCGAAGCGGAACGAGCTGCACGCGGTGTTCAGCACGCAGTTGGAGACCCTCACGTTCAGATTCCCGTGGCCGGCGACGGCGTCGTCCCCGGTGATGAACTCGCTGTCGGCCACCGTCACGTTCTCACAGGCGCGGATGTGGAACCCGTCGTGGCCGGCGAAGACGTGAAGGTCCCTGGCGTCGATGTTGCCGCAGTGGCGGATGTTGTGGGCCCAGTTGGCGCTGTCCCGGACGGTATAGCCGGAAAAGCTCAGCCCGCGGGAGTAAAAGGCCGTGATGGCGTGAGGCCCGCGATACCCCTCCTCGCCGGCGGGATCGTAACAGTTGCTGCCGCAGATCAGCGAGCCCTTTTCGCCCCGGACGGCGACGTCCCGGGCGAACATGATGCGAAGGATCGCGTTGTTCCAGCGGTTGACGCAATAGGCGTTCCGCTCGGGATCGATGGGCTCCAGCGCGTCGTCCTTCAGGATGTCATAGTCCCCGGGGACCCGCGTCCCCACCAGGGCGGCGCCCTCCTTCAGCAGCAGCGTGGTGTGCGAGCGGACCCGCAGTCCTCCGGTGCGGAAGGTCCCCGCCGGGATCTCCACGGTGCCTCCCCCGCCGAGGAAACAGGCGTCCAGCGCCGCCTGAAGCGCCGCGGTCTGCTTTTCCTCCCGGTCCGGGACCGCTCCGAACTCTCTGACGTCATAGCGTTTCATAGGTTCCTTCTCCTTCGGCGGATCCGCCGCCCGATTTATGCAGGATCGAAAAAACGCCGGAGCGCGCCGCGCGGCGCGCTCCGGCACTTCTTTGCTTCACAGCTCGGAAAAGCTGACCCGGCGGCCCTCTTTCCAGGACCGGTAGGCGCCGTCCATCAGCTCGGAGAGCTTGACGGCCTCGTCCACGTCGAACCAGACCGGCTCGTTCCGCAGGCACGCGCCGACGAACTGTTCGATGGCGGACGGGATCGCGCCCTTGGGCAGGCTCGGCCGGACCCAGCTTCCCTTGGCCAGCCCCTCGCCGTTGGTGGTGCGCAGCCAGACGCCGCCAGCCGCGCCGCCCTCGATCATGGTGCCCTCGGTGCCGGACAGCTCAAAGCTGAACGGAGACGAATTGGTCACGAACCCCGTCTCCGAGACGGCGATGACGCTGTTTTCAAACTCGATGACCGAGACGCAGTTGTCGTCCACTCCGACGCCGTAGAGCTCGTTGAAGCAGGAGACCACGCTCTTGGGCTTGCCCAGCAGCCACGAGCAGAGGTACATGGGGTGCGCCCCCAGGTCCATCATGGCGCCGCCGCCGCCCGCCGCCGGATCCAGGAACTCCGGCGCCAGCCAGCCGCCGGACACGCCGTTGTGGGCGTTGCGGATGCGCAGGTAGTTGATGCGGCCCAGCGTGCCGTCCTCGATGAGCTTTTTGGCGAACTGCATGGACGCGTCCGTGCGCATGGGGAACGAGATCACGAACTTGACCCCGGCCTTCTCCACCGCCTGCTTGACGTCCAGCGCCTCGGCCTTGGTGGCGGCCAGCACCTTCTCGGTGAAGATGTGCTTTCCCGCCGCGGCGGCCTTCAGGAACAGCTCGCGGTGCATGTTGGTCGGCGCGGTGCAGCAGACCGCGTCCACGTCGGCGCGGGCCAGGACCTTGTCGTAGTCCGGCTCAAAGTCGCACCCCAGCTCTTCGGCCCAGGCCTTTCCCCGCTCGGGGACCTCGTCCCAGACGACGGTGACCCGGCATTCGGGGTGTTTGGAAAACTCCCGGCCGTACCCGGTGGCGTGCGGATGCCAGCGGCTGCATACTGCGATGTTGAGCATAGTTCTTCCCACCTTCATTTATGTTAGAATGGTCTTGCGCTCACTTGTAATACGAGGTGTAATAGGCCGTGACGGTCTTTTTCTTCCCATCCGCCGGGTCGCGATAGGTAAAGGTCGCGCCGTTGCGGCTCATCAGCTCGCCCACCGTGACCTCTTCCACGGGCATGTCGAACACGGTCCTGGCGCCGCAGCAGATGATGACGCGCCCGTCGGCGCAGTTCAGATACCCCTCGCGCCCCAGGATCCGCTCGCCGTTCTCGCCGGAAACGCGCACCGCCGCATAGCGGATGGCCCGGTCGGCCAGCCGGCTCAGATCGCCGAACTCCTCCCGGGACGCCGCCCGTCTTCCGAACAGACCCATCGCTCTCACCTCGAATAGGATTATAACAGAATCCCGGCCGAATTACAACCGTCTTTCCCGGAAAAATCCGCGCGGACCGGTTGAATCCCCGCCCCCGGTCTGTTATAATAACAGCGGGCCGCCGGCGCGGCCATCCCTCTCCGAAAGGCGGCGAAGCACCTTGTCCTCTTCCGAAAGCAAAGGCCGCCGCGTCCTCGTCTGGATCGATCTCATCGCTCTGGGGCTGCGGGCGCTGGCGTTCCTGACCTGTCTGGTCACGGCCGTTCTCTATTTCATCCCCGGCGTCGACTCCACCCCCGTGGTGCAGACGGCCCTGCGGGCCATCCTCGTCGATCTGATCTGTCTGGCGGTGCTGTTCGCCACCGGCTTCGCCTCGCGCCTGTTCCGCCCCCGGACCATGTGGTCCTTCGTGGGCGCCGCGGCGTTGCTGTTCGGCGACCTGTTCCTGGTGGCCTTCATCCTCGTGGAGCAGACCGGCCCGGCCCCGTTCTGGACCGCGCTGGCCGCCGCGCTGATCCTGGCCTATTTCCTCGTGCCCGGGGCGCTCGCCTCGCTGGACGTCATCGAACGCTTCCGCCGCAGCTGAAGGGCCGCCCGCCCGTCAAACGAAAGCGGAGGAAAGAGCTCGCTCTTTCCTCCGCTGTTTTTTTGCTTTTTTCAGTCGATCAGCGCCCGCTTCTGCGAGACCGGAACTTTTTTGTCGTAACAGGCGAAGGCCTCGTCCACAAAGGCGCGGTCCGGCTTCGGGGTCACCAGACTGACCGCCGGCACGAGGACCAGCCCCGCCAGCATGGCGAAGGCGCCGCAGTTGATGGGCGACTGCAGGATCGCCGGGAACGCGCTCCGCGCCAGCATGTTCGCCACCATGACGGCCGAGCCGAAGCCGAAGCTGACCCAGCAGGCCGCCTTGGTGGTCCGCTTCCAGTACAGACCGTACAGGAACGGCGCCAGGAAGGCCCCCGCCAGCGCCCCCCACGAGACGCCCATGAGCTGGGCGATGAAGTTCGAGGTGGTGTTCTGCTGGTAGATGGCGATGACCGCGGAGATCGCCACGAAGACCACGATGAAGACCCGCATCAGCAGCACCTGGGTCTTTTCGCTCATCTTTTTGACCAGGTTGCCCTTCAGGAAGTCCAGCGTGATGGTGGAGGACGAGGCGATGACCAGGCTGGACAGCGTGCTCATGGAGGCGGACAGCACCAGCACCACCACCACGGCGATCAAAAGGTCCGGCAGGCTGGAGAGCATGGCGGGGATGACCGCGTCGTACCCGCCGACGGGGACGCCGTTCACCGTTTCGATGACGTCGGAGAACAGCCGCCCGAAGCCGCCGAGGAAGTAACAGCCGCCCGCCACCACCACGGCGAACAGCGACGAGATGATGGTGCCCTTTTTGATCGACTCCTCCGACTTGATGGCGTAGAACTTCTGCACCATCTGCGGCAGGCCCCAGGTGCCCAGCGACGTGAGGATCACCACTCCCAGCAGGTTCAGCGGATCCGGCCCGAAGAACGAGGCGAACACGCCGGGAACGGACGAGACCCCGGCGTCGGACACGGAGGCCAGCCCCGCCAGCGCGGCGGTGAAGCCGCCGCGGCTGACCAGGACCGCGGCCACCACGGCCGCGATGCCGACCAGCATGATGATGCCCTGGATGAAGTCGTTGATGGCCGTCGCCATATAGCCGCCCGCGATGACGTAGACGCCGGTGAGCAGCGCCATCAGCAGGATGCAGATCTCATAGGGGATGGAGAACGCCATGGAGAACAGCCGCGAAAGCCCGTTGTAGAGCGAGGCGGTGTACGGGATCAGGAACAGGAACGTGATGACCGAGGCCCCGATCTTCAGCCCGCGCGAGGCAAAGCGCTTGCCGAAAAAGTCCGGCATGGTGGACGAATCCAGATGCTGGGTCATGATGCGCGTGCGCCGTCCCAGCACCACCCAAGCCAGCAGCGAGCCGAGGAAGGCGTTCCCCAGGCCGATCCACGTGGACGCGATGCCGTATTTCCAGCCGAACTGGCCCGCATAGCCCACGAACACCACGGCGGAGAAGTACGACGTGCCGTAGGCGAAGGACGTGAGCCACGGGCCCACGTTCCGCCCGCCCAGAACGAATCCGTTCACGTCGGTGGCGTGGCGGCGGCAGTAGAGGCCGACGCCCACCATGATCCCGAAAAATACGACCAGCAGGATGATCTTGATCGCCATAACGCTCCGTTTCCCCGTTTCTTCCCTGTTTTGCCCGGCCGCGGCCCCGCCGGAGCGGCGTCCGGGCGGCGCCCTGTATTTTCATGCAGGACGCCTTGGAAAAATATAACACATTTCGCGCCAAAACGCAAGAAAAACTTTTGCGCCGCGGCGGCCCGGCGCGGGATCGCCGGCCGAGCCCCGCCGCGCGGGGCTT
>JAEERN010000092.1 GCA_016285815.1 Clostridiales bacterium | reverse complement strand
CATGTCGTCGCTCCTCTCCCCGCCGGGTCTCTTTTTCCAAGGGGGCCCGGCTTCCGTTTTTCCGTTTCGCCGCGCGCCGCCCGCGCGGTCCTCCCGGTATCTCCGGTATCGGTATTACCGCGCAGCGGGGCAAAAGGAATGCGCCGGAGCAAAAATCTCCGGCGCACAGAGCGCTCTCACAGGGCCTTCGCCGCGCCGCCCGCCGGGGCGGGAAGCTCGCGCCGCATCTTTTTGCCCATCGCGATGCGGGGCATATAGAACGCGCTGCGGCAGACCCAGTCCAGCCCCATGGCCAGACACACGCCGAAGGGCCCCCAGCCCAGCCAGATGCCCAGCACCCACGCGAAGCCCACGCGGAACACCCACATGCTGACGATGGAGATCACCGTCACGAAGCGGACGTCGTCCGCGGCCCGCAGACCGGAAGCCGAACAGAACGCCGTGGGCCAGAACAGCGGGATGATGACCAGCAGCGTGCGGAACAGCCTCACGGCCTCGTCGAAGGCGTCCGGCTCCGGCGAATAGGCCCGGATGATCCACGGCGCGGGAAACCATAGCACGACGGACTCCAGCGTCAGCAGGATCACCGAGAACAGACAGCACTTCAGCAGGTTCTCCCGGGCCAGCCGCCGCCGCTCTGCGCCCCAGCACTGCCCCGTGATGGTAACGCCCGTCACCGCCAGCGCGTTGCCCGGGATGCAGATGATGCCGAAGGCGCTCATGGCGATGGTGTTGGCCGAGATTAGGGCCGTGCCCATGGTGCCGATGAACGTGGAAACGATGATCTTGCCCGCCTGGAACAGCGTGGTGTCCAGCCCGGACGGCAGACTGACGGACATGATCCGGCCGATCAGGTCCCGCCGCGGGATCATGTTGGACAACGCGAACACGTCCCTTCCCCAGACCCGGACCGCCTGGACGATTAGGATGATGCACCCCGCCGTCCGGCCGATCAGCGTGGCCAGCGCCGCGCCCATGACGCCCATGCCGACGCCGTAGAGAAACACGGCGTTCAGCGCGATGTTGGCGACGTTGATGACCACCGAGGCGATCATGACGTCCCGGGTCCGGCCGATCCCGCGCAGGGCGCCGGACAGGTTGGCGAACAGGGCGAACACCGGATAGCTGCACGAGGTCAGCACCATGTACGCCAGCGCACTCTCGGTCAGCCCCGCCTCGACCCGGGGGTAAAGCAGATGGAACAGCGGCCCGCGGAAGGCCAGCATCAGCGCCCCCACGGCCAGCATCAGCACCACGCCGAAAAAGGTGGACTGTCCCACGGCGCGGCGGATGGTGCGCCGGTCTCCCGCTCCGTGGCTCTGGGCCACCACCACGGTGGTGCCCGTGGCGACGGCGTTGTAGATCATCAGGAACACCATGTTGATGCTGTCGGCCAGCCCCACGGAGCTGACGGCAACGCTTCCCAGGTTGCTGACCATGACGGTGTCGGCCAGGCCCACGGTGGCGCCCAGGCCGTACTCGATGAACACCGGCCAGCTGATCTTCGCCATATAGCGGAGATCATAGCGCCGGTCCTCCCGGTTTTTCTCCATAAACGGCCCGCTTATCCCCGGCGGATCAGCCAGAGCTCGGTCACGCCGCTGCCTCTCGGGCCGGTCTCCTTGTCAAAGGTGAGCCGCAGCCGCCCCGCCGCGTCCACACAGCCGGCGGGCACGTCGTAGCAGTAGACCCACTCGTCCCCGGGCACGTTGCCCGTGTGGACCAGGCGCTTTCCCTCGCAGAGGATGAACAGCTCGTAGCCGCTCTTCCCCTTCCGTCCGAACCGCAGCGGGAACACGACGCGCAGCTCATAGGGCGCGCCGGGCACCAGCCCGTCGACGCAGACCTTCACCCTGGCGTTGTAATAGCCCAGCACCGAGCTGACCCGCTCCAGGACCGCCTTGTCCCGGTCCTCGACCCCCAGCCTGTCCGGGCCCCAGATGCCGACGTACTGCTCGATGCGCGGCACGGTGATGGCCTCCGGCTCGTCCCACCAGCTCTTGTCCAGCTCGAGATAGCGCATGGAGTCCGGCGTTCCAAAGCTGATGTACTTCCCGCCGGGGCCCGCGTTCCCGCGGTCCCGCAGGGCGCGGATGGCCGCCAGACGCTCCTCTTCGCCGGACAGGGCCTCCATCTGCTCCAGCTTGGCCTTCATCCAGACGGAATTGCACAGCGGCAGGTCGATGGTCTCGACGAACCCGCCCCGGTCGTAGGCCGGAGACTGGTGGCGCCGCTCGTCCACCTTCCAGCGGATCTTGTCCCAACAGACGTCCGCCAGCGCCCAGACCTCGTCGTAAAGCGCGCGGTCGGCCGGCTCGTCCAGCGCCGCAAGGTCCGCCCGCATGCGCGCGGCGATCTCCGCGGCGGTGCCGCCGGCGTCCTGCTCGTCCATCGCCTTGGCGTAGATCGCGCCGTCCCGGACGGCGCGCTTCTGCGTCAGCAGGCAGAAGGCGCTGGCCAGCATGGGCATGGCAAAGCGATAGCTGTCCGCGCCGAAGCCGGGCTGGGCGCCCTCGCGCTTCATGGCCTTCTCCACGGCGCGCAGACCGGCGTACACCTGTCCCACGGCGGTGTTGGAAACGGCGGGGCCCTCGAAGATGTCCTCAAAGCCGGCCAGCAACGACGCCAGCTCGTCGGCGTGGGCCGGCGAGATGAACATGGAGGCAAAGTCGCGCAGGGTCTTGACGGCCGGGATCCCGGCGTCCCACTCGCCGTCGAACCAGATCATCTTGGACACGTCGTCCGCGATGCCCTCGGAATAGGTCAGGCTTCCGATGTTGTACGGCGCGTTCAGCTCCTGCATCCGGCGGTGCCAGCGGGGCCGCGGGTTGTAGGCCTCGCGTCCCACGGTGACGGCCCAGACGGGATCCAGCGCGTGATAGGGATACTCGCAGCAGAGCCCGTGGCAGATGTCCGCATAGTTGCGGATGGGCAGCTCGACGGGCGTCCGCCGGCGGCACTCGCTCATGACGTGGCTGACCCACGGCGCGTGGACGACGCCGGTGAGCCAGGCGGGTTTTTTGACCACCTGGTCGTAAAAGCGGAACTTGAAGCTCTCGTCGTTCTTCATGACCTGGGCCGAGACCCAGACGCCCGCCTTGGGATGGTATTTGTGCAGGATGGCCGCCACGCGGCCGGAAAAGGCGAAGAGGTCCTCGGGCTCCAGGTCGCCGGGGTCGCCGCCGGGGATCATGATGTGGTCGATGTAGGGGACCGTGGCAAAGTCGTGCTCCCGGCGCGCGTCCTCTTCCCGCAGCATCCGGTTCAGCTCCCGCGCGGCGTCGTCCGTCTCGTCCAGAAAGCCCTTTTCGGGCAGGGGCCGGCCGGACTTGTTCACGATCATGTTGGGGTACCAGATCCACACGTCCAGCCCCAGCTCGTGGGCGAACCGGGACGTGTGGCACAGCATCTCGTGGCTGTTGTATTTCATACAGGGCGAAGAGTCGGCGTCGTCCGTCCGGCCGGGCAGGAACTCGACGCTGTTGGCCCCGAAGAGCATCAGGTCGGTCAGATAGCGGTCATAGGTCTCCATATCCCAGGCGGAATAGGCGTTGGTCTTGTTCCGATAGCCCACCTGCGCCCCGCGCAGCGGCTTTTTCGGGTAGGTGGAGATCTCCATCTCGGGCAGCTCCAGCCCGCCGCTGCGCCAGAAACACTCGCGCAGCAGACGGCCCGCGGCGTAGATACAGCCGCGCCGGTCAAAGCCCGTCAGCACCGCGCTGCCGTCCGCCGCGGTCAGCGTATACCCCTCCGGCGCCGGCACCGCCGCCGGATCCTCCCGGACGACGATGGCGCCCGTTTCGCCCACCGCGAACGAAAGTCCCGTCCTCCGCTCCAGCTCGCGCGCCAGCAGCTTCGCCGCGAAGACCGCGTTCTCTCCCACGGCGCCGATGGTGTTCCCGCACAGTTCGAATCGTTTCATTTCACACACTCTCTTTCCCGTTTTGAGATCCTCTCTATTGTACATGATTTTTGGCCGTTCGAAAAGCCCCCGCGGGAAATAATTTTCTTTTTTTTTGCCGGTCCGGCCGGGTCTTCCCTTGTTGAAAACCGTCCCCTCGCATGGTATAATGATAGCAAAAAAGCGACAAAAAGGCCGAGGTGACCCTTCTGTGATGCATCCCCCTCCCATGAACGACGAAGCCACGAAAAAACTGCGCGTCCCGCCGCCGAAGAGCCTGCGCGAGGTCCCCGGGTTCCTGCGCCGCGTGCTCGGCGGGTTCTTCAGCCGCCTGTTCTACATCTTCGGCCTCGTCTGGGCGACCCGCAGGTGGATCCTGATCGTCATGTCGCTGATGACCGTGGTCAACGGCCTGCTGCCCGTGGGCGGCACGATCCTGTCCAAATACCTGATCAACGCGCTGGTGGACGCCGTCACGGGGCTGGCGGACTCCGGCTTCGAGCCGGTGCTGTTCCTGCTGATCTTCCAGTTCGTCTATCTCTTCGCCAGAAGTCTGGTCTCGTCGCTGGACAGCACCGTGACCCGCATCGCGGGCGAGCTGGTGTCCAACCACATCCGCCAGAGCATCATGGCCAAGGCCCGGGAGATCGATCTGGCGGACTTCGACCGGCCCGAGTTCTATGAAAAGCTGGAAAACGCCAACCAAGAGGCGGGCCGCCGCCCCATCCAGATCCTGTCCAACGCCTTTTCGCTGGTCAGCACGCTGATCAGCATCGTCAGCTATATCGCCATCCTCACCCGGATCAGCGCGTGGGCCCCGGCGGTCATCCTCGTCATGTCCATCCCCACCACCGTCATCACCTTCGTCTACCGCCGCAAGAACGTGATGTACATGCGCCGCCGCTCCAAGGACCGGCGCCAGATGGACTATTACTCCGGCCTGATGGTCAACAAGGACATGGCCAAGGAGATCCGCATGCTGGGACTGGCCGACACCCTGCACCGGCGCTTTTCCGAGGTGTTCGCCAAGTATTTCGGCGGCCTGAAGCGCCTGATCTTCGGCGAGGCCGCGTGGCACGCCGGGACCACCGTGGTCACCACGGCAGTGAACTGTCTGATCTTCCTCTGGATCGCCTGGCGCGTCTACAGCGGCGACGGCGCCCTGACCATCGGCGACTATACCCTGTACACCGGCGCGGTGACCTCCATCGCCTCGTGCGTGGCCTCCATCATCAGCTCCAGCACCACCATCTACGAGGGCACGCTGTTCATCGACAACCTGATCGCCTATATGGACGAGCCCGCGACGATCCTGGCCCCGGCCCGGCCGGCCGTTCCCGTCCGGGGCCGCGCCCACGAAATCGCCTTCGACCACGTGACCTTTTCCTATCCCGGCAAGGACCGGCCGGTGCTCAGCGACGTGAGCTTCACGCTGCGCCCCGGCGAGACCGCCGCGCTGGTGGGTGTCAACGGCGCGGGCAAGACCACGCTGCTGAAGCTGCTGACCCGGCTCTACGACCCCTCGGCCGGCCGCATCCTGCTGGACGGCGTCGACGTCCGTCAGTTCGACCCGGCGGAGTACGCCGGCCTGTTCGGCGTGGTCTTCCAGGACTTCGGCAAATACGCCTTCTCCGTCCGCGACAACATCCGCTTCGGAGACGTGTCCCGCGCCGCCGCCCCCGGCGAGGTGGAACAGGCCGCCGCCCTCAGCGGCGCCGACCGCTTCGTCTCCGAGCTGCCCGACGGGTACGACACGCCCCTGATGCGCTATTTTGAGCCCAACGGCACGGAGCTCTCCATCGGCCAGTGGCAAAAGCTGGCCATCGCCCGCGCCTTTTACGGGGACAACGACGTGCTGATCCTCGACGAGCCCACGGCCTCTCTCGACGCCATCGCCGAACAGGAGGTCTACCGCGAGTTCGGCGAGCTCAGCCGCGGCAAGACCACCGTCTTCGTCTCGCACCGCCTGTCCAGCGCCACCACCGCCACCAAGATCCTGGTCCTGTCCGGCGGCCGCCTGGTCGAAGAGGGCACCCACGAAGAGCTGATGCGCCGCGGCGGCGAATACTGCCGCCTGTTCACCGCTCAGGCCAGCCGCTACGTCGCCTCGGCCCGGGAACACGAAGACGCCTGACCAGGCCCCGCCGGCTTTTCCGGACGCAAAAGACGAACGCGCCGCGGCGGGAGACTTCCCGCCGCGGCGCGCTGTTTTCTTTTTGTTCCGCGCCCCGCGCTGCCGGGGCGTCACACGGCGCCGAACCGGTTTTTGACCCGGATCCCGGCCCGCTTCAGCTCGTTTTTCCCATAGGCGCCCGTCGCCGCCAGCGCCTCGACCGCCTCGCGCACGGTCTCGCCCTCCAGCAGCCTCAGGCACAGTGCCGCCTCCGCCGGCAGGGGCGCCGGGCCCTCCGCCCGCTCCTCCGCCGGGGGCAAAGAGAGGACCAGAACGTATTCGCCCTTTTCCGCGGCGGGGTTGTCCGAAAGCTCGGCCAGCACGCGCTCCGGTGAGCCGCGGTAGATCCGCTCGAACTTCTTGGTCAGGTCGTTGCAGAGGCAGACCCCCGCCCCGGGCAGCTCGCGGCAGAGGATCTTCATCGAGGCGGCGATCCGCCGCGGCGACTCGTAGAACACGGCCACCCGGGCGTATTCGCCGCAGATGCGCCGGAAGACCCCGGCGATCTCGCCGTCCCGCCGGGGCAGGAACCCGTAGAACGAAAAGCTCAGCGTGTTGAACCCCGAGACGGACAGCGCCGCCGCCACGGCGGACGCGCCGGGCACCGCCGTGACACAGACGCCGGCCTCCGCCGCCGCCCGCACCAGAACGCAGCCCGGGTCCGAGATACAGGGCGTTCCCGCGTCGGTGATCAGCGCCAGATCCTTCCCCTCCCGCAGCAGCGCCGCCAGCCCCGCGGCGCTCTCCTCCTCGTTGAACTTGTGATAGGCCGCCAGCCGCTGGCGGCTGATCCCGAGCTTGTCCAACAGTACGCCGCTGGTGCGGGTGTCCTCCGCGGCGATCAGATCCACCGACGCCAGCACCTCGGCGGCGCGGGGCGAAAGGTCTCCCAGGTTCCCGATGGGCGTCGCCACGACGTAAAGCGTTCCAGCCATAGTCCCCTCCGTTTCCGCGGCGGACGCGCCCGCCGCGCTCTTATTATATCCCATCCGCCGGGGCGTTGGCAAGGGCGGGCCGAGGTTTTTCGGCCTTTTTTGAAAAAAGGCCGAAAAAAGCCTTGACAATTTCCGCGCAATCTGTTAGAATAACCGTTGTCGCGAATATGCGGCCCGGTAGTTCAGTTGGTTTAGAACGCCAGCCTGTCACGCTGGAGGTCGTGGGTTCGAGCCCCATCCGGGTCGTCCGCTGATATAGCTCAGTAGGTAGAGCGCATCCTTGGTAAGGATGAGGTCCCCGGTCCGAATCCGGGTATCAGCTTCCAAGAACGAACCGCCCGGGATCCGAATGGATCCCGGGCGGTTCGTTCTTGCTTCGTCTTCGCTTGCCGCCGCCGGGCTACTGCTGGAACGCGGCGTCGATCTGGGCCTGGAACTCGGCGTTCCGCCCCTCCACGATCTCCCGCACCGTTCCGGTCTTGGTCACCAGCGGGAAGTAGATGTTCTCGCGGAACCAGTTCTCAAGGTCGGCGGAGCCCCAGGCGTAGTCGATCACCGTCTTGGCGTGGTCGCCGATGATGTAATCGCAGACCATCTCCAGAGAATCCTTGTTGCCGGCGCAGTTCTGCTCCAGGAACGAATCCTTCCAGTCGTCGTCCGTGAAGGCCAGCCCGAACTGGTACAGCAGCGCGGTGTTCTCCGCGTAGTGGCTGTTGCCCTTGAACAGGGCGAACGACCGGACGCCGCCCAGCACGTTGACGTACTTCTCCGCGTTCGCCTGCTTCGGGATCGGCAGGATCCCGTACCGGATCCCGCAGCCGTCCAGGTTCCGTCCCGCGTCGGTGTTCTTCTTCTCGCCCCACAGCAGCGCCATCCCGCCGTCGCAGAACAGCCGGTGCGTATCGCCGTAGTCCAGCGAGGTCTCGTTGTACCCGTTGTTGTAGTAATCCTGCGCGAACTGCAGCGCCTCGATGCTCTCGGGCAGCGCCAGACCGCTGACGTATTTGCCGTCGGCGTCTTTATAGACCGTGCAGCCGCCGTCGATGGTGAAGATCTCCTGGCCGTAGCTGTGCTCGGCGCAGCCCCAGATGTCGATGGTGCCGTCGCCGTCGGTGTCCTTGGTGCACTTCTGTTGGACGTCCAGGAACTTCTCCCAGGTCCAGCCCATGTCGCGGACCACGGCGAAGATGTCCGACTCGCCGGCGTACTCGCTCAGATAGTCCAGGTTGGCGTACATGCACCAGCCGAATTCACAGGTGCGGAACTTGCCGTTCCACTGGGCGGCGTAGATGTCGTCGCCCAGCTTCATGGCCTGGGTATAGGGCTGATAGAACGCCTTGCTGTCCGAAACGTCCAGACCCAGCGCCAGGACCTCGTCGCTGTTGAGCTTGGCCAGATAGCCATTCAGCGCGCAGGGGATCCAGTATTCGGTCTTCATGTTGCACAGGTCGCCAAGATAGTCGATGTCACCGGAGACGATGTGCTCCAGCGCGTCCGGATACTTGTTGACCGTGGTGGTGATCTCCAGCGTAAAATTGAACTCCTTGCACAGCGCGTCGTAGACGGCCTGCCAGTCGTCGTGGAACTGAGAGGCGCCCACTTCCGGCAGATAGTCGCTGGCCTTGTGCGCAGCCAGGATGACCGTTCTCCCGCCCAGATCCAGCTTTTTCGCGGTGGTCGCGGCCGTGGTGGCCTCGGTGGTCGCCTCGGTCGTGGTTCCTCCCGGCTCAGGTTCCGTTCCCGAACAGGCCGCAAAAAGGGACAGCGACAGGATCAGGACCAGGGCCAGCGCTAGGACACGATACTTCTTCATGCTGATATTTCCCCCTTTAAAAATAATGGAACTCCGCTGTATTCCAATATACGCGCTTGTCCGGTGTTTGTCAACCTCCTGTTGCCGCTTTTTTCGCACCTATTCACATTCTTTTGGCCGGCATAACGTTTTGTTATGGAAACTCGCCTGATTCAGCCTGTTTTTTCTTTTATTTAGTACTGCTAATCATTTTATTCTATCGGTTTTATTTGCAATACTAACTGTTTTGTTTTTCGCCCGCGCGTCCCGCGTGCGCTTTCGCTTTGACATCCGCCGCCCGGCCTGCTATAATACAGACAGCTTTCTTCAGGAGGAGGCCCGCGCACTCATGACAAAAAAGCTTTACGACGATCCCTGGCGGTTCGAGACGGTCTCCGCCGTCACCGCCTGCGTCCCGGTGAGGGACGGCTTTGCCGCGTCCACCGGGGCGACGGTGTT
>JAEERN010000091.1 GCA_016285815.1 Clostridiales bacterium | reverse complement strand
CTGGTCGATGTCGTTGGTGATCTTGAAATCCTGGTCGATGCGGCGGATCTTTTCGGCGGTGAGATTGGTCACGTTCGAGCTCATCAGGTCGCCGTTGGGGACCAGGATGAGGCGGTTGTCGAGGGTGGTGAGCCTGGTATAAAAGATGCTGATCCCCTTGACGGTGCCCTCGACGCCGGTGGCCTCGATGTAGTCTCCCAGCCGGAAGGGGCGGAAGATCAGGATCAGGAAGCCTCCCGCCAGATTGGACAGCGCCCCCTGAAAGGCAAGGCCCACGGCGAGACCGCCGGAGGCGACCAGCGCGGCGACGCTGGTCATGGGCACGCCGAGGATCTCGATCACGGCGACCAGCAGGACCAGATAGAGCAGGATCCTGAGGACCTGAAGGATGATCCTGGCCGCCTGCGGATCCAGCTTGCTCTTGCCGAGGAACCGGCCGGCGATCTTGGTGAGAAGCTTGACGATCAGCAGGCCGGCGACGGCGACGGCGATGGCCAGCAGGATCTTGCCGCCCGAATTGGTGCCGATGTCGATGATCTTTTTCAGAAATTCTTCCATGCTGCTTTTTCTCCCTTTTCGTTTGTCGTTCGGATCTTGTCCGGGACCGCCGTGCGCGCACTTGGGGGGCTCACTTGGTCAGGAAAAACAGGTTGGTGTCCTCGGAGAAGTTGGCGACGGAATAGCTGACCGCGGCGGCGTCGATGCCGTTCTCCGCGATATAGGCCGCCAGACTCAGCTTGTAGTACCGCAGATCCACCACGTGGATCTCGGAGAAGTGGGCGCAGAGATAGGGGATCTCACAGTTGGCGTACGAGTCCTTGACCAGGAGGAGCTTCGGCCCGCCGTGTCCCGTTTCGATCACGGTCAGCGGCGCGTTGCCGCCGAGAAAGACGGTGTATTTGTCCCGCAGCGCCAGCTTTTCCATGTCGTACAGCGCGCCGTCGGACCACTCGCCCCGGTCCAGGACCCGGACGGAGACCGCCGCGTTGGCGGGCACGCGCAGGGCGACCGTGTCGCCGCTGCCGGGCTCCAGCCCGCAGGCGGACGAGGCGGTGCCGTAGAACCCGCCGGTCTCGGACCAGACCGCGGGCAGCGGCCGGGGCGTCAGCCCCATGGCCCGGACGAGGGCGGTATAGCCGTAATAGGCGCCCAGCGTGGTCCAGTGGTGGTCGGTGCGGTAGAAGATCTCCTCGCCGGCATGCTCGGAGAGGACCGACAGCGTGTCGGCCCAGATCGCAGCGGGGTCCGAGCTGCGGACCGACTCGACGACCGCCGCCTGAGAGGCGAGACGGCCCGTGTCGGGCAGGCGGCCGCGCCAGATCTCCGACGCGCCGGGGATCAGCGTGGCGTAGACGGGGATGCCGGCGTTTCGGGCGAAGGTCTCGACGGCCGCGGCGTTGGCCCGCAGCCGGGCCGGGTCCGGCTCGGCGAAGGACGCGGCCAGCAGGCCGTCGTTCCCGATCAGGATGCCGTTGATCTCGTCCTTGCCCAGCAGCCGTTCGCACCGGGCCCGCAGCGAGACCCACAGGTCCCGGGCGAAGAACTGGTCGGTGAGATAGGTCTCGAAGTCCCGGGTGAAGGTCCCGGAGAACAGGGCCGAAAACGTGAATCTCGGGGCGGCGGCCAGCTCGCGGTTCTCCTTTTCCGAGAACGTGCGGTCCGGGGCGATGAGGTTGGCGGCAAAGAAGAAGGCGCAGAACAGGATCAGCACCGCCGCCGGGGCAATGGTCTTCCAGCGTTTCATCCAGACAGCCTCCCTTCGCTCAGAATCGGAAATACAGGAACGGGTTGTAGGTGCTGTCCACCAGATAGGCCGTGGACAGCAGCAGGCCCGCCGCCATGAGGACCGGTCCCGCCGCAGCGCGCACGCGCTCGGGCAGGCGCCCGAACAGGTTCCTGAGCAGCGGCGTGCTGGCCAGGATCAGCACGACCAGCAGCACGGCGTAGGAGCGCAGGTCGTAAAGGAACGCCGCGTTGACCAGCGGCGCGCCGGAGACGCCGAACAGCACGCCCAGATAGGACAGCAGCCGCGGCGTGTCCTCGATGGCGAAGATGCACCAGCTCAGCGCCACCAGCGCCAGCGTGTAGACGTGGCCCACGAAGGCGGGCAGCCGCTTGAGCAGCTTGCCCAGGAACGCCTTTTCCGCGATCAGCAGGACGGCGAAGTACAGCCCCCAGATCAGATAGTTCCAGCTGGCCCCGTGCCAGAAGCCCGTCAGCGCCCAGACGATCAGCAGGTTGCGGTAGTTCTTCAGCCGGGAACAGCGGTTCCCGCCCAGCGGGATGTAGACGTAGTCCCGGAACCAGCCGGACAGCGAGATGTGCCACCGCCGCCAGAAATCCGTGATGCTGGAGGCGATATAGGGATAGTTGAAGTTTTCCAAAAACTCGAACCCCAGCATCCGGCCCAGCCCGATGGCCATGTCCGAATAGCCGGAAAAGTCGAAATAGATCTGGAACGAAAAGGCCAGCACGCCCAGCAGCGCGCCCAGCACGGACAACTCGCCCGCCGCCGTGGCGGAGACGGCGTCCCACAGAGAGCCGATGCCGTTGGCCAGCAGGACCTTTTTGCACAGGCCGACGGTGAACCGTTGGGCGCCGGAGGAGAAGCGGGCCCACGAGTGGGTCCGGGACTTGAGCTGGTCGTCCACGTCCTTATAGCGGATGATGGGCCCGGCGATGAGCTGGGGGAACAGCGTGACGAAGGCGCCGAAGGTGACGAAGTTCCGCTGGACGCCGCCGTCCCGCCGGTAGACGTCGATGGGATAGGACATGGCCTGGAAGGTGTAGAACGAGATGCCGATGGGAAGCGCAAGGCCCAGCGCCGGAAGCGAGACGCCGGGGATCCGGGAGAGGTTTTCCGCGAAAAAGTCGTAATATTTGAAGAAGAACAGAGCGGCCAGATTCAGCGCGACGCTCAGGACCAGAACGGTCTTCACACGCCTGCGGTCCCCGCGCCAGCGGTCCACCAGCAGCCCGGCGCCGTAGTTCAGCGCCACCGACGCCAGCATCAGGGCGATGTAGACCGGCTCGCCCCAGCCGTAGAAGACCAGGCTGACGGCGAACAGCACGGCGTTGCGCCAGCGCAGGGGGACGAGATAGTACGCCGCCAGTACGGCGGGAAGGTAGAGGAACAGGAAAAGCAGACTGGAAAAGACCATGGATCTATTTGCTCCGATCGGGAAGTTTTTGGGTGAAAGGGGCGCGCCGGTTGGGACAGTCGAGCTTGTCGCAGTGGGCGCAGTTCTCGTACCGGGCCCGGCTGTCGAACAGGATCCCCGAGCCGGACTTGGCCGGCAGCATCAGCATGGAGGGCGTGAGGCGCACGCCGGTGGCCGCCGCGCCGGGGCCCAGCGCGCGGAACAGCTCGGTCTGTCCCTCCAGCGGCCACGCGGGCAGAGAGCCGGGGTTCAGCGAGGCCAGATAGCCGGCCCCCGGCAGCAGATCCCGCGCCGCCGCGGCCTTGAGCGCCTGTCCGGCGGATGCCAGCAGCAACAGCTTCAGCGTGTCCGCCCAGAACCGGGCCAGCGGGTCGGTCAGCGCGCCGGACCAGTCCTCGACCTCCGTTCCGCAGGTGGAAACGAAGGGGGCGCAGACCGCACAGCCGGACAGCTTTTCCGCCACGAAGGCGCTGTGCACGGGCTGTTCGCCGAGAAAGGCGGTCCCGCCCTCGACCCGGACGGGGAGCAGGCGGCAGAAGGCCTTGGGCCGGGCCGCGGACAGCCCGTCGGCCAGAACGGCGAGGGCCTCGTCCGCCAGATCGGGATCCTCGTCCCGGTCGATCCGGGCCGCCTTCAGAAAGGCGGCCTCGGGGACGGAAAAGGGAAAATCAGAGAGAAAAAGCTCTTTCACAGGCGGTCCCTCCCGAGGAAAAAAGTCCGGTCACCGCGTCTCGCCGCGCCCGGCCAGGAACGCGTCCGTTTCGGCGGCGGTGGCCATGGAGACGGCCGCGCCAGCCCGGGTGACGGCCAGTGCTCCGGCG
>JAEERN010000014.1 GCA_016285815.1 Clostridiales bacterium | reverse complement strand
TGCCCGGCAAAGGCGTTTATGCCGTCGGCGTCCAGAACGACGGGGATCCGGACGGTCTCCGCCAGACGGCGGACCAGCTCGAAGGTGTCCGGCGCGCGGCCGAGACCGCAGCCCAGGACCAGCGCGTCCGCGCCTTCCGCCTTTTGCGCCAGCAGGGGCAGAGCCGCCCCGGACAGACAGCCGAGATCGTTTTCGGGCGCGGGAAAGGCCATGGCCGAGGCGGTCTTCACCGCCAGGATGGGGTAGACGCTCTGCGGCACGGCCAGCGAGACCAGCCCCGCGCCGCCGCGCACGGCGGCCGAGGCGGCGAGGTATGCGGCGCCGGTGAGGCCGCGGCTGCCGCAGACCAGCAGCACGGAGCCGTAATCGCCCTTGTGAGAGTCTGCCCTTCTGGGCGGCAGCGCCCGGCGGACCAGCTCCGCCCCGGCGGAGAGCGTCACAGAGATCCGCTCCCGTCCCGCGGCTCGATCACGGCGCGGGGGACGAAGGTGCGGATGCCGTCGCGCATCTTTTTGGGCGGCTCGAAGATCAAAAGCTGCTTCCCCCCCTCGCCGTCGAACAGGGCGAACCACGGGACCGCGCCCTTCCGCCCGGAGGAGAAATCGTACCGCGCGCGGATGGTTGGCGCCTTCCAGCGGTCGGCGTGCTCTTCGGTCATGGGGGCCAGCAGCTCGATGCGCTTGACGTCCAGCGAAAAGACGTTCCGGCGCCGCTCCCGCGCGACGATCTTGTCGATGTCCAGATCGTTGTTGGTGAGACAGTATTCGTATTCCACGTCGAATTCCTTATAGGCGAAGAAGACGCCGACGCCCACGGCGAGGACGATGATGAGGATGAACGCGCCGAGGTGGAAGTAGATGGCGGCGGCCATGATCGCGATGGCGGCCAGACCGATCAGGGCTTTATAGAGCAGCTGTTTCGGGCCGTTTTTCCTTTTGACGAGATACTCGTTGAACACGTCGCCCACGGCGAAAGACACCTCCCCGGGTCCGGCGGCGCCGGATCCGCTTGCTTCTCCGCCATTATACCACATTTCGCCCCAAAAGGAAAGGGAGAAATGCGCCGGACCGGCCGCAAAGTTGTATCAGACTTGCAATTTTTGCCCGGGGACGGTATAATAAAAGAAAAGAGGGGAGGCGGTCCGCCTGAAAACGGTACAGAACGGACGGTACGCGGCGCTCGGCACGGAGTTTTTGCCCGCCAGCGCCGAGGAGATGCGCGCGCGGGGGTGGGAGGACTATGATTTCCTCTACGTCTGCGGCGACGCCTACGTGGACCACCCCTCCTTCGGCGCGGCGATCCTGTCCCGCGTGCTGGAGGCGTACGGCTATCGCGTGTGTCTGCTGTGCCAGCCGAAAATGACCGGCGGACGGATGGAGATGCCCTTCCCCCGGCCGCGGCTGGCCGCGCTGGTCAGCGCGGGCAACGTGGACTCCATGGTGGCCCACTACACCGCGGCCCGCCGCCGCCGGAGCGAGGACTGGTATTCGCCGGGGAAAAAGGCCGGGCTGCGGCCGGACCGGGCGGTCACCGTCTACACCCGCGAGCTGCGGCGGCTGTTCGGCGACCTGCCCATCGTCATCGGCGGGATCGAGGCCTCTCTGCGGCGCTTTGCCCACTACGACTATTGGGACGACGCCCTGCGCCCGTCGATCCTGATCGAGTCCGGCGCGGACCTGCTGTCCTACGGCATGGGCGAGCGGTCTCTGACCGAGATCGCGGCGCTGCTGGACCGGGGCGTTCCCGTCGGGCGGATCACCGGCGTGCGCGGCACGTGCTATGCGGCCGATTCGTTCCCCGACGGGATCGAGGCGGTGGAGTGCGCGCCCATGGAAAAGTGCCGGCTGGACACCGAGGCGGGCCGCTTCGAGTACGCCAAGGCCTGCCGCCTTCAGTACCGCGAGCACGATCACACCTCGGTCCGGGCGGTGGTCCAGCGCCACGGGGACCGCTGGCTGGTCCAGAACCCGCCGGCGCTGCCGCTGACCACGCCGGAGCTGGACTGGGTCTATTCGCTTCCCTACTGCCGGGCGTGGCATCCGCGTTACGCCGCCGCGGGCGGCGTGCCCGCGCTGGACGAGGTGAAGTTTTCCATCACCCACGTGCGCGGGTGCTTCGGCAACTGTTCGTTCTGTTCCATCGCCTTCCACCAGGGCCGCTTCATCCGGACGCGCAGCGACGAGTCGGTGCTGGCCGAGGCGCGTCTGCTGACGACGCTTCCGGATTTCAAGGGCTATCTCCACGACGTGGGCGGGCCCACGGCCAACTTCCGCCGCCCCTCCTGCGACGGACAGGAGACCCGCGGCCTCTGTCGGGACAAGAGCTGTCTCGCCCCGAAGCCCTGTCCCAACCTGAAGGCGGACCAGAGCGCCTATCTGGCGCTGTTGGACAAGCTGCGCGCGCTGCCGGGGGTGAAAAAGGTCTTCATCCGCTCCGGGATCCGGTTCGACTATCTGATGCAGGATCCGGACGACGGCTTTTTCCGCGCGCTGGTGCGCCATCACGTCAGCGGTCAGCTCAAGGTGGCGCCGGAGCACTGCGCGGCGCAGGTGCTGGGGTATATGAACAAGCCGGACTTTTCCGTGTTCGAGGCCTTCAAGGCCAAATACGAGGCGGAGAACCGGCGCATCGGCAAAGAGCAGTATCTGGTGCCGTATCTGATGTCCTCGCACCCGGGCAGCGATCTGGCCTCGGCGATCGCGCTGGCGCAGTATCTGCGGCGCGAGCGGCTGAACCCCGAGCAGGTCCAGGATTTTTACCCCACGCCGGGGACGTTTTCCACCTGCATGTTCGCCACGGGGCTGGACCCGCGGACGCTGAAGCCGGTCTTCGTCCCGCGGACGGACCGGGAAAAGGCGTGGCAGCGGGCGCTGCTGCAGTCCCGGCGGCCGGAGAACCACGCGCTGGTGCGCGAGGCGCTGATCCGCGCGGGCCGTCAGGATCTGATCGGCTCCGGGCCGACGTGTCTGGTGCCGGCGGAGGGCCGGACCGGACCGGCGAAGCGGACGGACAAAAGACCGAGGCCGGGCCGACCCAAACGCGGAGAGGGTTCCCGGGGCAGGCGGGGCTGACCCTTCCCGGGGCGTACGGAGCGGACCCCCTTGCTTTTTCGGACCGGGGCCGCTATAATGGAATTTGAAAAAACGCCGCGGCAAGCGGCAGAAAAGAGGAAAAACCGTGTCGACGATCAAAACCAGAGCATGGGGGAGCGCGGCGGCTCTGCTGCTGGCCGCGCTGGTCCTGCTGGCGCTTTTGCCGGCGCTGTCCGGAGACGTCTTCGCCGCAGGCACGGCGACGGTGAACGGCGTCACCTATTCGTACTATTACGACAGCACGACCAAAGAGGCCCAGATCACCAAGGCCGTGTCGGCCTCCACCGGGAACCCCGTTTCCGGCTCGCTGACGATCCCGTCCTCGCTGAACGGCTATACGGTCACTGCGCTGAACTACGAGGCGTTCCGGGACAACACGGGTCTCACGTCGGTGACGATCCCGTCCTCGGTGAAGACCATCGGGAACGGCGCGTTTTTGCGCTGCACCGGGCTGAAGACCGTCTCGATCCCGTCCGGCGTGACCTCCATTGAGGCGCGCGCGTTCCAGGGCTGCACCGCGCTGACCTCGATCGCCCTTCCGTCCGGCCTGACCGGCATCGCGCCGAGCCTGTTCCAGGACTGCTCGCGGCTGGCGTCGATCTCGCTCCCGTCGGGGGTCAAGAGCATCGGCGGGTCGGCCTTTCAGGGCTGCGCCGCGCTGAAGAGCATCTCCTTCCCCTATGGGCTGACCTCCATCGGCTACGGCGCCTTTCAGGAGTGCGCGGGGCTCACGCAGGTGACGATCCCGTCCAGCGTGTCCGCGCTGGGCGACAACGCCTTTTACAAATGCACGGGCCTGACCAGGGTCACCGTCGAGCCCGGCGTGCAGGAAAAGCTGCAGGCCGTCGGCAACTGGGCCTTCGCGTACTGCGGCGAACTGACGCAGGCCTCGCTTCCCGCCGGGGTGAAGACCATCGGCAACGGCGCGTTCGCCTTCTGTGAAAAGCTGGAGGTCCTGCTGCTGCCGGACAGCCTGACCGAGATGAAGGAGTGCGCGTTCCAGAACTGCGCCGCGCTGCCGGCTATGCGGCTGCCCGCCGGGCTTACCAAGCTCGGCGGCCGGTGCTTCCAGAACTGCGCGGCCCTGTCCTCGGTGCAGTTCCCCGACGGGCTGACCGAGATCGGCGACGGCGCGTTCCAGAACTGCGCCGCGCTGACGGCCGCGGCGATCCCGGAGAGCGTCGCCTCCGTCGGAGTGCGGGCGTTCCGCGACTGCACCTCGCTGAGGACCGTGACGCTGCCGTCCGGACTGACGGAGATCGCGGGCGAGCTCTTCTACGGCTGCACGGCCCTGAAAAACACGACGCTGCCGGCCAACGTGAAGACCATCGGGGACTGGGCGTTCTACCGCTGCAAGACCTTCACCAAGGTCACCGTCCCGTCCGGCGTGACCGCCGTCGGCGAGCACGCCTTCCGCGACTGTTCCGGGGTCAAGACCCTGTCGCTTCCGTCGAGTCTGAATCAGATCGGCGGCGAGGCCTTCTCGGACATGACCAGCCTGGCCTCGGTGGCCCTTCCCGACGGCGTGGAGACCATCGGCTACAGCGCGTTCTACGGCTGCAGCGCGCTGCAGACCGTCGCGCTTCCGGCGTCTCTGAAGGATCTCGGCTATTGGGCGTTCCGCTTCTGCTACTCGCTGAGATCGGCGACGATCCCCGACGCGGCGACCGTGGGCCATAACGTCTTCGAGGTCTGTCCGGAGCTGACGGACATCTGGTGTCTGGCCGCCTCCCGGCCCGCCGGGTGGGACGAAAAGTGGAACGACGGGTGCGGCGCGGCCGTGCACTGGGGCAAGCTGGAGCGGCCCGTGGTGACCCTCAAGGCCTCGCCGGGCAGCGGCGCGTTCAAGCTGAGCTGGAAGAAGGTGCCGCTGGCGGCGGTCTACGCCATCAGCCGCAAGGCCCCCGGCGGCGACTGGGAGGTGTTCGACATCGTCACAGGCGTCACCTATACCGACGGGACGCCCGAGGCCGGCCGGACGTACAGCTATCGGGTCGCGGCCCGGAACGGCGCCGCCTGCAGCGACGGCTCGGCGGCGGTCTCGGCCCGGTGGCTGACCGCCCCGGCGGCGCCGGCGATCGTCAACGGTGTGGCCGGCGCGAAGCTGACCTGGGGCAAGGTGACCGGCGCGAGCCTCTACTACGTCTGGCGGGCCGAGGGGAGCGGCGCGTTCCAGAAGATCGGCTCGTCCCGGACGGAGAGCTATGTGGACAAGACCGCCGAGTCCGGCAAGACCTATCGGTACGCGGTCAAGGCGCGGTATTCGGACTTTTACAGCGCTCTGGGCGCGGAGGCGAAGACCGTGTATCTGTCTGCGCCGGAGACGACCGCCAAGGCCTACGCCTCGGGCATCAAGCTGACGTGGAAGACCGTGCCGGGGGCGACGCTGTACAATATCTGGCGTGCCTCGCCGGGCGGCAGCTTCGAGAGGATCGGCACCAGCCGGACGCTGAGCTATGTGGACAAGACCGTGGTGAGCGGGAAGACCTACCGCTATTACGTGACGGCGCAGTACTCGAAGTACCTGTCCAGCCACAACGCCGCTGTGAGCGCCGCGGCGAAATAACGAGGAGAAGAGCGGCCGTTTTCTGTGCAATAAAAGAAACGGCATGGCGTTCGCGTCGCTTTTTTGCGTTTTCGCAAGAGATCCGCTGGATTTTTTCCGGAGCCGCTTGACTTCCGCTTTTTTGCGTGATACAATACAAACAGGGCCAAATCCCGGAATTTTATTGTGTGGAGGTACCGATCATGAAAAAGCTCACGCTTCCCGTCGTCGTCGTTCTCCTCGTGGCCATGCTGCTGCCCCTGATGGCAGGCTGCGGTGGCGGCAGGACCGCCATTTCCGTGGCGGATTTCGTCAAGGCCGCCGAAGAAAAGGGCCTGACCGTTGCGGACACGGCCGACACCTACACGGACGAGATCTTCCAGAGCTCCCGGATGGCGACCAGCCCGGACGGCTGGAAGGTCGTGTTCTTCGACATCGACTCCGCCGAGCATGCCAAGACGTATTTCGACACCTGCAAGAGCTTCATGGAGTCCAAAAAGACCGGCGCCGGCACGTCTCAGATCACCCAGCGCGACAATTACGCCCTGTATTCCCAGACCAACGGGGGCCGGTTCATGTACGTCTGCTACGTCGACGACACCATGGTCTACGTCGACGTGGAGGACACTCACAAGTCGGCCGTTCAGGACTTTGTGAAGTCCATCGGCTATTGAGTTTCCCTCCGGGAGACCGCCCGCCCGCCGCGAGGACGGGCGGTCTTTTTTTGCCGGAAGAGACCCCGGCGTTCCGGAAGCGCTTCCGGAACGCCGGGGTCGGCTTTGTTCGCGTTTTTTGGGGGCCTCACTCGGTCCGCAGGGCCACCACAGGGTCTTTTTTGGCGGCCATGCGGGAGGGGATGATCCCGGCGATCAGCGTCAGCAGCACGCTGATCACCACCAGGATCACGCCCGCCAGCGGCGGCAGGCTGGCCCCCAGGATGCGGATGCCCGTCAGGGCGCGGATGATGAGGTTGATGGGGATGCAGAGCAGCAGCGTCACCGCGATGCCCAGAACGCCGGCCCCCAGACCGACGATGGCCGTCTCGGCGTTGAACACCCGGGAGATGTCCCGCTTGGAGGCTCCGATGGAGCGCAGGATGCCGATCTCCTTGGTGCGCTCCAGCACGGAGATATAGGTGATGATGCCGATCATGATGCTGGAGACCACCAGCGAGATGGACACGAAGGCGATCAGCACATAGGAGATGGCGTTGATGATGGTGGTGACAGAGGACATGAGCAGGGCGACGTAATCGGTATAGCGGATGACCGCGCCGTCGTTCCCCTCGTCGGCCATGCGGCGGTTATAGTCGGCGATGGCGTCCGAGATGGCGTCCTTGTCCTCGAAGGTGGCCGCGTAGATGCTGATGGAGCTGGGCGTGTCCGGGTCGGCCACGCGGAAGAGGCGCAGGTTCCCGTCGTAAGAGGCGTTGCCCACGGCGGCCTTCATCCGCTCGGTGAACATGGCCAGCACCTGCTCCTCGGGCAGGGCGGCGATCATGGCCTGCATCTGCTGGCGGGAGGCCTCGTCCAGCGTCAGCAGATAGGCGTCCACGTCCTCCATGGTGTAGACGGGCTCCTGATCGGCGACGGGGAAGGGCAGGCCGGAGAAGACGTCCGTCTCCGGCGCGGCCCGCTGGGCCTTGACGGCCTCCGAGGCCTCGGTGGCCTCGATGACGTACCGCTCCAGCGCGGCGGTATAGCCGATGGCCCCGTCGTGAGAGGAGCTCACCGCGTTTTTGCTGGGACGGACCACGCCGACGATCTTCACCGGAAGCCCCTTTTCGACGAGTCCGGCCAGGACTTCTTCGTCCTCCGAGGCGTCCCGGAACAGGCCGGTGGTCTCGTCCCGGACGAACTTGTCGGCGGTGATCACCAGCCGGAACTCCACGTCCAGCAGCTGCTGATAGGAATAGGCCGTGGTCTCGCTCTCATAGGACTCGCCGGCGAAGATCTTGTCGAAGATCTCTTCCGCCTTGGCCTGATCCTTGATGCCCAGCGTGTAGAGCACCAGATCCGAAAGCTCGTTGTTCTCGCTGACGAAGAGGACCACCTCGTCGTACCGCTCCGGCCAGCGGCCGGCCAGCACGTCATACTGGGTGTCCATCAGCTGGCTGTCGCCCAAGAGCTGCTCCCAGACGTCCATGTTGTACATGGATCCGGCCATGCCGCCGGGGATGCCGGGGCCGCCCATGGCGGCGAACAGCTTTTCCGCCATGGGGCTGGGGTTGATGCGGACCACGCCGTTGGAGGTGTCCGCGCCGTAGAGGTTCAGATCGATGTCATAGCCGTATTTGACCGTGCTGATGTGCTCGGCCAGACCGTCCGGATCCTCGGTCAGATAGCGCTTGAAGGCCGCCAGGTCGTTGGTCTGGATCTCGGACAGGAACGAGTTGATGAACCGGCCCATCATATCCGTGGAATAGACCTTGTCGGGGTCGCGGGTCTCGTCCGCGGTCTGTTCGCGCTGGCTGTTGAGCGAGACCAGCAGGCTGCTCAGGTCCACCGTTTCGGACCGGATCTCCAGCGGATAGGAGGACAGGGTGTCCTCCTGGACCCGGGCGATATACTCGTTCACGCCGTTGGACAGGGACAGGATCAGCGCGATGCCGATGATGCCGATGCTTCCGGCGAAGGCGGTCAGGAAGGTGCGGCCCTTTTTGGTCAGCAGGTTGTTCAGCGACAGGCTGGCCGCGGTGAACAGGCTCATGGAGGGGCGCTTTTTCCGGACGGCGCTCTCCGCGGGGGCGGGCGCGGTCCGGGCCGCCTCTTCCGTCCACGGGTCGCTGTCCGAGAGGATGCGCCCGTCCAGCAGGCGGATGATCCGGGTGGAATAGGTCTGGGCCAGATCGGGGTTGTGGGTGACCATGATGACGAGGCGGTCGGCGGAGATCTGCTTCAGGATCTCCATGACCTGGACGCTGGTCTCGGTGTCCAGCGCGCCGGTGGGTTCGTCGGCCAGCAGGATCTCGGGGTCGTTGACGATGGCCCGCGCGATGGCGACGCGCTGCATCTGCCCGCCGGACATCTGGTTGGGCCGCTTGTTCAGCTGGTCGCCCAGACCGACCTTTTCCAGCGCCTCGCGGGCGCGGCGGCGCCGCTCGGCCTTGGAGACGCCGGTCAGCGTCAGGGCCAGCTCCACGTTGGACAGCACCGTCTGGTGCGGGATCAGGTTGTACGTCTGGAACACGAAGCCCACCGAGTGGTTGCGGTAGGTGTCCCAGTCCCGGTCGCCGAACTCTTTGGTCGAGCGGCCGTTGACGGACAGGTCGCCGGAGGTATAGCGGTCCAGCCCGCCGATGATGTTCAGAAGCGTCGTCTTGCCGCAGCCCGAGGGGCCGAGGATGGAGACGAACTCGTTTTTGCGGAAGCGGGCGCTGATCCCTTTCAGGGCCTCGACGGTGGTGTCGCCCATGCGATAGGTCTTGGTGATTTCGTTTAAGACGAGCAAAGCGGAGATACTCCTTTCCCTCAACGGTGAGATTTACACGGTGGGTCCGGACGGCGCGGTCCCGGCCGTTCCGGGGGCGCCGCGGCGCAGGAGCCGCAGCAGGGACAGCAGCAGCGGCAGCGCCAGCGCGAAGGCCAGCGCGTCGGCCGCGGCCTGTGTGACGATGACGCCGTTCAGCTGCCAGAACAGCGGCAGGACGAGGATGGCGGGGATGAACATCAGCCCCTGGCGCGCCATGGAGAGCAGCGTGGCGCGCCAGACCTTTCCGATGTTCTGCAGGGCCATGTTGGTCATGACGGTGACGCCGGTCAGCGGCAGGGCGGCGCACTGGGCCCGCAGGGCCAGCGCGCCGATGCGGACCACCTCGGGGTCCGACCGGAACAGCGCGATGATCTGCGGCGCGAAGAGGATGCCGGCCGCGGCGATGAGGGTCAGGGCCGCCGTCGCCACCCGGACGCAGAACAGAACGGCGCGGCGGACCCGGCCGTAGAGTCCGGCGCCCCAGTTGAAGCCGCAGACGGGCTGGAACCCCTGGCCGAAGCCGATCAGGGCCGAGCCGGCGAACTGCATGAGCCGCGTGACGATGGTCATGGCGGCGATGGCCGCTTCCTCGCCGTAGACTCCGGCGGCGCGGTTCAGCAGCGCCGTGGCGACGCTGGCCAGCGCCTGACGGAAGAGAGACGGCGTCCCGCCCCGGAAGATCTCGCGGAAATAGCGCCCTTCGAAGCGATAGCGGCGGATCCGGATGCGAAGGCTGTCCCGGGCCGAGGTAGCGATCAGCAGCAGACAAAAGCTCAGGAACTGGCTGACGACGGTGGCCAGGGCCGCGCCGGGGACTCCCATGCCGAGAACGCGGATGAACAGCGGATCCAGCCCGATGTTGACCACGGCGCCCAGCCCGATGCCGAACATGGAGAACATCGCGTTGCCCTGGAAGCGGAGCTGGTTGTTCAGCACGTAAGAGCTGGCCATGAAGGGCGCGCCCAGCAGGATCCAGCGCATATAGCGCTCGGCGTGGGGGCGGATCAGGGGCGTGGCGCCCAGCGCCGTCGACAGGGGCGAGACGAAAAAGGCCGTGATCCCGGCCAGGACGGCGGTGACCGCGAAGGCGGTGAAGAAGCCCACCGCCGCCATGTGCTCGGCGCTTTCCCGGTCCCCGGCGCCCAGCGCCCGGGAGATGTAGTTCCCCGAGCCCTGTCCGAAGAAGAAGCCCATGGCCTGGATCAGCGCCATGACCGGGAAGACCACGCCCACGGCGCCGGTCTGCTCGTTGCCCAGACCGCTGACGAAATAGGTGTCCGCCATGTTGTACAGAGCGGTGATCAGCATCGAGACGATGGTGGGCACCGCCAGCCCGCAGATGAGCCGTTCGACGGGGCGGGTCGTCATTTTGTCTCGCTTTTGGTCGCGAAGCTTTTCCACGGCGCTATTCTCCCAGCAGTTTCGTTTTCATCAGCAGCGCGGCCAGCCGGCGGCCGCCGGGGATCAGCTCGAGATCCCGCTTCCGGACGCCGCGGACCAGCAGCAGAGTCAGCGCGTAGATGACGACGGCCAGCAGGATGGCGAGGATGGTGGCCCACCGCTCGCGCAGCACCAGCGCCAGCCAGCGCTGGCTGAAATAGGCGGCGGCGCCCATGACGGCCGAGGCGAAGGCCGGCCGGACGCACCAGCGGAACAGCCGCACCCGGCGGCCGTTGACCGTTCCCATCATGCGGGACAGGAAGACGGTGTTCATGGCGGTCATGACCAGATAACAGGCCAGCGTTCCTATGGGCGCGCCGTTGATGCCGACGGCGGGGATGCCAACGAGGATATAGTTGACGCCCAGCTTGACCGCGCCGCCGCAAATCAGCGAGATCAGAGGCAGATGCGTTTTGCCGGAGGCCTGCAGCAGCGAGGTGGCCAGCGTGGACAGACAGGTCCAGTACGAGGCCACGGCCAGGATCTTCAGGATGGGGATGGCGACGACGATCTCGTCCAGCCGATAGGGGTAGAGCAGGCGCGAGATGGGCCCGGCCAGCACCAGAAGCCCCACCGCGGAGGGCAGGGCCAGCAGGTTGACCACCTTCAGCGAGCGCTCGACCAGACGCTTGGCCTCCCGGCGGCGGCCGGTGACGAAGTGGGCTGACAGGGCGGGCAGGATGCTGACGTTGATGGAAGAGATGATGGACGGCGCCAGATTGAACAGCGACTGGGCATAGCCCTTGTACGCGCCGTAGACCCGGTTGGCCGCGTCCTCGGTCATGCCCGTGGAGACGAGCCGGTCGAAGATCAGGAACAGGTCCAGAAAGCTGGTGAGGTTGACCACCACGGAGCTCAGGGCGATGGGGATGGCCAGCCGCCAGAACCGCCCCACGATGGGAAAGATCCGGTCCGGCCGGTCGCCGGCGGAAAGCGCCGCCACGCGGCGGCGGTGGGACGAGAGCAGATAGGCCGCGATGACCACCAGCGCGCTGACCAGCACGCTGAGGGAAGAGCCGGCGATGGCGCCGGCGGAGACGACGTCGTCCCCCTTGCCGAGGCTGCGCAGCCAGAGCGTGAGACAGACGCCGATGATCAGCTTGAACAGCGCCTCGACCACCTCGGAAAGGCTGGACTGGCGCATATCGCCGAGGCCCTGGAAAAAGCCGCGGAAGATGCAGCTGACCGCCAGGAAGAAGATGGCGGGGGAGAGCGCGACGATGCTCAGCGTGGCCTTGCTGTTGCCGAGAAAGTCCGCCCAGGTCCCGGCACCGAAGTACATGACGGCGGTGCCGGCGGCGCCGACGATGGAAAACTGGACCAGCAGGACGCGGAACGTGCGCCGGACGTTGGCCCAGCGCCCTAGCGCCGCCGAGTCGGAGATCATTTTGGACACGGCGATGCTGCCGCCCGAGATGAAGATGGTCAGCAGCAGCGTATAGATCTCGAAGGCGGTGCTGAAATAGCCCAGCGCCGCGTTGCCGAGGATATTCCCGATGGGGATCTTATAGACGAAGCCGATGAGCTTGACGAAGAAATTGGCCGAGACCAGAAGCAGCGCTCCCGAGGCGACCTTGCGGGCGCTTTTCTCTTCCAAGCGGACATCCCCTCTTTCCCGTCTGTTTTTCAAACGCATCCTTTTCCATTCTACATCTTCTTATTATACCACGAAATTGTGTATAGATTGTGTATGAATCCGGCGGGAGGGACTTGACTTTTTCAGGGGTTTACGGTAAGATATAAACTGCGACCAAAGAGATCGATCTCTGAAGAAAGCTGGTTTTTTCGCTATGGATACTTCCGTGTTTGAACGGTACGAGTCCGAGGTCCGTTCGTATTGCCGCAGCTTCCCCACGGTCTTTTCCAAGGCCAAGGGCAGCATCCTGACCGATTCGGACGGCAAGCGCTATATCGACTTTTTCTGCGGCGCGGGGGCTTTGAATTACGGTCACAACAACGAGACCATCAAGCGCCGCGTCATCGAATATCTGGAGAGCGACGGCGTGACCCACGCGCTCGACATGTACACGGAGGCCAAGCGGGACTTTATCGACTGCTTCGAACAGCGCGTGCTGATCCCGCGGGGGCTGGATTACAAGCTGCAGTTCGCCGGCCCCACGGGCACCAACGCGGTCGAGGCGGCCCTGAAGTTGGCGCGCAAGGTCAAAAAGCGCTCGAACGTCTTCGCGCTGATGGGCTGTTTTCACGGGATGACCCTGGGGGCCCTGTCCCTCACCACCGACGCGGTCTCCCGCGCCGGCGCGGGCGTTTCGCTGCATGACGTGACCCACATCCCCGCGCCCTATATGTTCCCGGGGCTCGACGTTCCCGCCTATATGCAGCGGCTGGTGGACGACGACCACTCCGGCGTGGACAAGCCGGCGGCGCTGATCCTCGAGACAGTCCAGGCCGAGGGCGGCGTCTACGTCTTCGACAACGACTTCCTCCGCGGCGCGGAAAAGTTCTGCCGCGACAACGACATCCTGCTCATCGTGGACGACATCCAGGTGGGCTGCGCCCGGACGGGCACGTATTTCTCCTTCGAGCGGGCCGGCATCGTGCCGGACATCACGGTCATGTCCAAGTCCATCGGCGGGTACGGCATGCCCTTCTCGCTGGTGCTGCTGAAGCCCGAGCTGGACCTGTGGCTGCCGGGCGAACACAACGGGACCTTCCGCGGCTACCAGCCGTCCATGGTGGCGGCCAAGGCCGGCATCGAGGTCATGCTGAACGACCGCGCGGAAGAGCGCGCACGCCGCGCGGGCGAGCGCATCGGCGCCTTTATGGAAAACGAGCTGCTGCCGATGGATCCCCGCCTTGCCGCCCGCGGCATCGGCTGCATCTGGGGCGTGGACATGGCCGCCTTCGGGCCCGGCAAGGCCAAGGCGGTCTCGCGGAAGTGCTTCGAGAACGGCCTCATCATCGAGCTGGCCGGCCGCGACAACTCCGTGGTCAAGCTGATGCCCCAGCTTCTGATCTCCGACGCCGAGCTGGACGAGGGACTTTCGATCCTGAAGGCCGCCGTCGCGGCGGTCATCGCGTAGGGCGGCTATGGGCAGACTGGGCTATTACTTCCGGGTGGCGTCCCGCGCGCTGAACCCGAAAAAGATCGTGCGCATGGTGGACCGCGTCCACCGGCGCAGCGGGAAGAACCGCTTCGTGCTGTTCTGGGACATGCTCTGGTGCGGCGTGCGGTACGGCGCGGGCTGGAACGACTATCTGATCTTCGGCTGGTACGACATGAACGCCGCCCAGCGCGACACCTATGTGACGCGCGTCCGCAACAAAAAGCTGATCACGCGGCTGAACGACCAGACCAAGACGGACGTCATCGACAACAAGGGGCTGTTCCGCAAAAAGTTCGCGGCGTATCTGGGCCGCGAGGTGGCGGACGTTCGGGACCTGTCGCGCGAGGACTTCGCGCGCTTCGTCGAGGGGCGGGACGCCATCATCGCCAAGCCCTATATCGGCGAGAGCGGCAAGGGCATCGAAAAGCTGAAAAAGGCGGACTTTGCCGATCTGGACGCGTTTTACGATTACGTCACGTCGGGCCGCTTCGGCCTCATCGAGGAGATCATCGTCCAGCATCCCGCTCTGGCGCACGTGTACCCCCACGCGCTGAACACCTATCGCATCGTCACCGTGGTGGGGGACGACGGCGAGGTCTACTGCGCCTATGCCACGGCGAAGTTCGGCGCGGGCGGGAATTTCGTGGACAACATGGAAAACGGCGGCATCTGCTGTCCCATCGACCGAGAGACGGGCCGCCTGTGCGGCTGCGCCCACACGTCGGCGCTGAAGAACTACGACCGCCATCCGGACACGGGGGTCGAGCTGATGGGCTATCCGGTCCCCAAGGTGGACGAGGCGGTGGAGATCTGCCGCCGCGCCGCCCGGGAGGCGGCGCCGGACATCCGCTTCGTCGGGTGGGACGCCTTCGTCACGGAGCAGGGCGTCGGCATCATCGAGGGCAACGACTATCCCGGCTATGACTTCTGGCAGCTTCCCGAACACACGCCGGACAAGATCGGCCTCATGCCGTTTTTCCGAAAGGTCGTTCCCGGCGCGTTCCGGTAACGCTTCTCCCAAGACCGCTCTGCGTCCCGCAGGGCGGCCTTTTCGCGCGATTTCCCTTCCCCTCTCCGGACAGAGCGGGAGGAACCCGATGAAAGCGAGGAAAACGAGAGTGATCAACGTATTCGACATCACGGAGTTCGGCGCCGTGGGCGACGGCGCGGCGGACTGCACCGGGGCCATCCGGGCCGCCTGCGCCGCGGCGGAGCAGGTCGGCGGCGTCGTGGCGGTGCCGCCTGGCGTCTACTGCTCCGGCCCGTTCCGGCTGGGCAAGGGCGTCTCGCTGGAGGGACACGCCGCCTGGAGCTATCGCTCGGACGGGGGCAGCGTGATCCGCCTGAACGACCCGGAGGCGGCGTGTCTGGTGGACATCACGGGGGCCTTCGGCTGCGCGATCCGGCATCTGTGCCTGGACGGCTGCGGGCTGGGCGAGGGGATCCACGGCGTCCGGCTGGCGTGGCCCGAGTACAACGGCGGCAGCGAGGAGGACACGCCGGTCGTCGACGACTGCCGCATCGGCGGCTTTACGGGGGACGGCGTGCACCTGTTCCACATCTGGTGCTTTTCGGTGCGGCACTGCATGCTGCACCGAAACCGCGGCGCGGGCCTGTTCGTGGACGGCTGGGACGGATTCATCCTGGACAACTGGTTCTCCGGCAACGGGAACGGCGGCCTGCGGACCGGCGCCGTCGCCGCGTCCCTGACGGTGACGGGCAACCGGGTCGAGTGGAACCGCCGGGGCGGGTTTTTGTTCGGCAAGTCGGACAACGTGAACATCACGGGGAACTTCTTCGACCGCAGCGGCGGGCCGGCCGTGCTGGCCCGGGGCGGCGAGGACGCCTCGGCCCGGGAGTTCACTCTGACGGGCAACGTCTTCCGCCGGAACGGCAAGCCGGACTGGGACGCCTTTGAGGATCCGTATCTGTCCAGCCACGTCTATCTGGACCGCTGCGCCAACTGGACCGTGACGGGCAACAACTTCGTCTGCGGCGCGGACGACGCGCCGGGCGGGGTCCTGAGCCCGGACTACGGCGTGGTCTTCGGCCGGTCGGCGGGGATCGTCGTCAAGAACAACACCATGTGGTGCGGCAGCATGAAGGAGACCGTGACCGATCTGGGCGGGAACCGGGACGTGATCGCGGCCGACAACCCGGGCGCCCCGTCGCCGGGAGGCGACGGCTGGTGGCCGCAGCTGTGAGAAACCGCAAAAACGAAAAAAAGACGCCGTCCGGGAGTATTCCGGACGGCGTCTTTTTTGGGTCTGGGGGGAGGGGGAGCGGGAGGTCAGACGGCCGCGGACGGCGTATCGCTTTTCAGCGGCACGCAGATCCGCTCTTTCAGAGCCGCGGCCAGCTCCGCGGCGGTGCGCACGCGGCGGGGGACGGCGATGCCGCCCCAGCCGCCGTCCGCGGCGCGATGGGCGTCCGACCCGGCGGTGAGAAGGAATTCCGGGTGCGCGGCGGCCAGCGCCTCGGCGGGGGCGTTCTGCTCCGGCGGGTTCCCGGCGTTGAAGACCTCGATCCCGTCCACCAGCGACAGGTCCGCCACGGGGCCAACCTCCGGGATATAGCGGCGGTCCCGGAAGGGGTGCGCCTGTACGATCACGCCGCCGGCGGCGCGGACCAGCCGGCTGTAATCCTCCAGCCGGTGCTCCCGCAGGACGGGGTTGGCGTAGAAGAAGTCCGGCTCGAGGCCGTAGATCAGGATCTCCTTCCCGCCGCCGATGTGCTCCTCCACGCCGAAGATCACGTCGAAATCCAGCGACCGGGCATAGGCTTTTCCGGTCAGCCAGTCCTGCTCGTAGGCGCGGACGAACTCGTTCCACGGCAGCTCGCGGCTGACGCGGTTGTCGCCCCAGAAAAAGTGGTTGGTGATGACCATGCCGGCCCAGCCGAGGGCGGACAGGTGGTCGACGTGGCGTTCGATGGCCTCGCCGCCTCCGCTGAGCAGCGAATGGCAGTGCATTTCGTATCGGTACATGGCGGTTTCCTTCGCTTTCGTGGGTCTGTGGCTTTCACCGGAAAACGGGACGAGCCGGACGGTCGGTCCCGGCGCGTCCCGCCCGGTCCGGTCATCCGATCAGAGCGTCGTACAGGGCGGTGACGCCGGTGAGCGCGTCGCCGGTGTCCACGGCGAAGATCATGCTGACCTCGGAGGAGCCCTGAGAGATCATCGAGATGTTGACCCCCGCCCGGGAGAGGGCGGCGGTGGCGCGGGCGGCGACGCCGACGGCGTGCTTCATCCCTTCGCCCACGACGACGATCAGGCTCAGCCCCTCGTGGATCTGAACGTCGTCCGCGCCGAGCTCCGCGGTGATGCGGGAGACGACGCGCGGCAGCGTTCCGCCGGAGAGGTATTCGCTGCGGGCGATGATGGTCATATCGTCGATGCCGGTGGGGGTGTGCTCGTAGGAGATGCCCTCGTCCTCGAAGATCTGGAGCAGCTTGCGGCCGAAGCCCACCTCGCGGTTCATCAGGTATTTGTTGACGTAGATGCTGGTGAAGCCCTTGTCGCAGGCGACGCCGGCCACGCGCACGTCGCTCTCGTGGGCGCTGCGCTCGGAGACGATGAGGGTCCCGGGGCAGGAGGGGTTGTTGGCGTTGCGGATGTTGACCGGGATCCCGGCGCGGAAGACGGGCAGCAGCGCCTCTTCCTGATAGACGTTGAAGCCGGCGTAGCTCAGCTCGCGCATCTCGCGGTAGGTGACCAGCGGGATGGGCTTGGGATCCTTGACTTGGTGGGGATTGGCGGAATAGACGTAGTCCACGTCGGTGAAGTTCTCGTACACGTCGGCCTTGACCGCCGCGGCCAGGATGGCGCCGGTGATGTCGCTGCCGCCGCGGGGGAAGGTGACGGTCTCGCCGGCCTCGGTGCGGCCGAAGAAGCCGGGGAAGACGGCGACGCCGTCGAACCCGGACAGAGATTCGCGAAGCAGCTCGTAAGCGCAGGGCAGGATCTGGGCGTTGCCGTAATCGTCGGACAGGATCATGCCGGCCTTGCCGGGGTCCACGTACCGGGCGCGGCAGCCCAGCGTCCGGAGATACGCCGCGGTGAGCCGGGCCGAGTTGTCCTCGCCGCCGGCCTTGACCGCGTCGGTGAAGCGCGTCGGATGGCTGCGGTCCAGCCGGATCCGGGCGCGGAAATCGGCGGCGATCTCCTCCATGACCTCCGTCACGCCGAGGTCGCGGGCGATGGAGGCGTACCGGTCGATCACCGTCTCCATGGCGGACAGCCCCGCCTCGTCCCCCTCGATCAGCGCGGCCTGAGCGGCGGCGATGAGCATGTCGGTGACCTTGACGGGGTCGTTGACGCCTTTGCCTGGCGCCGAAACGACGACGATGCGCCGGTCCGGATCGCTGATGATGATGTCGCAGACCTTGCGGATCTGGATCGCGTCCGCAAGGGAGGAACCGCCGAATTTGATGACCTTCATGGTGAAAATCAGCTTTCTTTCTTTTTTAACATTGGTATTTTACCATATTATTCTATGATTGACAACAGCAAATTGAGAAAACCGGGCGGATTCGGCAGGACGGCGGATTTCCGCCGCGGACAAGGTACGGCGCTTGTTGGATTTGCATAGTCTGAAACTGCGGGGCGGCCGCCGGAAGGAGGGCGCCGCGCGATCTTGCACGGCGGGAGGAGCTATGGACGAATCCGGAACGATCTGTACCTTTGTGGGGGCCAACGCGGGAAAGGGGCGCGCCTCTTTCCGGGCGACCCTGTACGAGAGCGAGGCCATGGAGCGGGTCCTGCTGCTGAAGGGCGGCGCGGGCAACGGGAAATCCACGCTGATGCGCCGCCTTGCCGCCGCGGCGGAGGCCGCGGGGGCGCGCGTCGAGCGGGTATTCTGTCCCTCGGATCCGCGGTCGCTGGACGCGGTGGTCTGCCGGGAGCGGGGGTGGGCCGTCACCGATGCGACGCCGCCCCACGCCGACGAAGCGCGGTATCACTGCGCGCCGGAGGAGTATCTGTCCCTGTCGCCGTTCGTGGACGGCGGCG
>JAEERN010000090.1 GCA_016285815.1 Clostridiales bacterium | reverse complement strand
GAGATCGACCGTGCCGTGAGGCTGTCCGGGCTCTCCAGGCTCATCGGCGAAAAGGGGGAGGACTATCTCTGCGGGGAAAACGGCTCCGGCCTCTCCGGCGGCGAGCGGCAGCGGATCTCCATCGCCAGAGCGCTTCTGCGGAAGACGCCGGTGCTCTTCGTGGACGAGGCGACGGCCTCCCTGGACGCCGCGACCTCCTTTGAGGTGCTGGACGCGATCTTGAAGCTGGACGGCTACACCCGCGTGATCGTCACCCACGACCTGGACGAAAATATCCTCCGCCGCTGTACCGGCCTGTTCGCTCTGAAGAACGGCGCGGTTTCGGAACAGGGGCCCTTTGAAGAACTGATGGAACGGAAGGGCTACTTCTATTCTCTGTTCACCGTCTCCCAGAAATAAGCGGCTTCTGTCCGCCCTGTGCGAAACAAGCGCGTTCCTGTTTGCCGCGCTCCCTGCCGGCGCGCTTTCAGGCGTTCGTTCTATGGCCCGCGCGCTTTCAGGCGTTCGTTCTATGGCCCGCGCGCTTTCAGGCGATCCCGGACAGCAAAAAGCTCCGCCGCGCGGCCCGGGATTCCGGGCCGCGCGGCGGCTTTTTCCGCGGGAACAGGGCGGGCGTTCAGCCCCTTCGCTCCTCGAGCTTTTTGGCGCGGCGGGCCGCGCCGGTCTCCGCCGGGGCCACGATGTCCCCCGACTTTGTCAGCGCGATCTTGGTCAGCATGGGCCCCACCAGCTCGTAGATCAGCACGGCGAACAGCACGATGTTGCGGATGATGACCCCGTCGCCCGGAAGCGTCGCGGCGGTGACGCACATGCCCAGCGCCACGCCCGCCTGGGGGAACAGCGTGATGCCCAGATACTTCTTCACCTCGGGCTCCGCCCGGACCAGCACGCTGGAAACGTGCGCGCCGAGGTATTTGCCGACGCACCGCGACAGGATGTACGCCGCGCCGACGCCCACGACCGCAAGGTCGGAGAACACGCCGAGCTCCAGATCCGCGCCGCTGAGCACGAAGAACAGCGCCAGCAGCGGGGCCGACCAGCGGTCGGCCAGATGCATGATCTCGTCGGCCAGCGGGGCGACGTTGCAGAACACCGTGCCCAGCATCATGCAGACCAGCAGCGGCGAAAAGCCTACGGTGACCGGCCCGACGGGGAATTTCAGCATGGACAGCGCCACCGAGGCCATGATGAACGCGATGCTGACGGCGGTCCGGTTGCGGTTCGAATGGAAGAGCCGCTCGACCAGCGTCAGTCCCAGCCCCAGCACGGCGCCCAGCGCCAGCGAGGCCACGATCTCCACCAGCGGGCTGACCGCCACGGACCACACGTCCACCGCGCCGCCCTTCAGGGCCTTCGCGATGCCGAAGGACACGGCGAACAGCGCGAGGCCCACCGCGTCGTCCAGCGCGACCACCGGCAGCAGCACCGAGGTGACCTTGCCCCTGGCCTTGTACTGGCGAATCACCATCAGCGTGGCGGCCGGGGCCGTGGCCGCGGCGATGGCGCCCAGCGTGATGGCCGCGGCCAGCGAAAGCTTTTCGCCGACGATCAGGTGCACGCCGATCAGCACCGCATCCACCACCAGCGCGGTGATGACCGCCTGGAGCACGCCGATGACCAGCGCCTGTTTTCCCGTCTGCTTCAGGGCGCTGGCCTTGAACTCGCTGCCGATGGCAAAGGCGATGAAGCCCAGCGCCAGATCGGACAAAAAGCCCACGTTGTCCAGCTGTTGAAAATCTGTAAAGCCGATCCCGGGGATCCCCAGCCGCCCCAGACAGTAGGGACCGATCAATACGCCGGCAATCAGATAGGCCGTGACGTCCGGCAGCTTGAACAGGTTGGTCAGCCGGGTGAACAGCAGTCCGAAGAGCAGCGCCAGCGCGATGGAAATGAATACCGTCATCATGGATATTTCTTTTTTCCTCCGAAGTCTGTGAATTCGTTCTATGTCCGGCCGCCCGCGGCGCGGGCGGCGGAAGTCTGCGGATGTCCGCGGGCGGTCAGCCGCGGATGCGGAGAAACACGTAGATCAGCGTCGCCGCGATGCCGATACAGACCGCCAGCAGGCCGAAGGAGAAGCTTCGCAGCACGAGCCGGTTCCCCGTGATCAGCGTTTCGCGCTTTTCGGCGCAGATCTCCGTATACGAGCGGCGGCCGTTCCGGCCCGCGCCGGTCAGCGCGTCGGCCAGACGGCCCAGCCGCCAGGTCAGCGGCGTCCCCACGGGGGGCGCGGTCTTTTCGCGGTTCTCCCGGAAGACCGTCCGCCGTGCGGCCACCGTCAGCGCGTCCGGCAGATCGGCCATCGCCCGGATCCCCAGCGCCGCCGCGGCCGTCAGACCGCGCAGCGCCGCCGTCACCTCCGACAGGTCGGCCGCCTTCCGGACGAGCCATACGACCGCCGTCATCAGGCTCTTCCGCGCGGCGGCCGCCGCAGTGCGGACGGCCCGCGCGGCCGTCTCAAAGACGGCGGGGATCGCCTTGAGCAAAACGAAGCGATAGGCCAGCTCCAGATCCGCCCATTCGGGCAGGACGCCGCGATAGACCCGGCGGCCGTCGGTGGACCTGCGGTCGATCAGCGTCCGCACCAGCCCGAAATACACCGCCGTTCCCGCGGCCAGCGAGATCGCCGCGCCCCGGAGACACTCCCACGAGAAGAACGCAAGCTCCGGCGCGACCGCGGGCGTGCCGAACGCGTCCGTCGCCGGGGCCAGCAGCCGAAGCCCGACGGCGCCCG
>JAEERN010000089.1 GCA_016285815.1 Clostridiales bacterium | reverse complement strand
GGACCGCAATCCCGCCGGCCAGGACCGCCGCCAGCGCGGCGGCGGCCAGCAGCGTCAGCCACCGCGGCCTCATCGCGGCGCCTCCTTTTCCGTCCGGATGATCCGGACCGCGCCGCCGGACGTCCGGTACATATAGAACACGTCTTCCGGCCCCCGGATCCCCTGTCCGGCCAACAGCGCCTTCAGGCCTTTTCGGTCCAGCCCGGCCAGCGGAAGGTTCCGCTCCATCACGGTCCCCTCGCAGATCAGCGAGACGGGCAGGTGCCGCGGGCCGCCGGTCCCGTCGTCCTCAAGCACGCTCACCTGTCCGTTGGTCTCCACCACGGCGAAGCGCACCGACTCCACGTCGGCGACACCCTTGAGCCTCAGCTCTTCCGTGATCTCGTCCACCGACAGCCGCAGCCGGCGGATCTCGCTCTGGACGAACCTTCCCCCGTCGATCACGATGCTGGGCTTGCCGTACAGCACCTGCCGCACGCGCGGCGAGCGCGCGCCCCACACGGACGTCAGGATCCCCAGGGCCAGCAGCACGGCGATGGGCGTCAGCCCCGCCAGCATGGGAAGCCCGGGATCCTGCATGGGCACCGCGGCCAGCTCGCTGACCAGGATCGTGATCACCAGCTCGCTGGGCTCGAGTTCTCCGATCTGACGCTTGCCCAGCACGCGCATGACCGCCACCACCACGAGATACAGCAGGACGGTCCTCGCCAGTGCGATCAGCATCCGCGCATCCCTCCTTCCGTTTTCAAGTGTTTCCCGAAAACGATCGTTTTACAACCACAGAGAAAGGACGTTGTTTTCATGCCGGCAAGTCGAAACAAACCAGACCTTGAAGAGCTGTACCGGGCGCTTGCCTGTCTGCAGACGCCGGAAGAGGCGGTCCTGCTGCTGGAAGACCTCTGCACGCCCACGGAGATCTCCGCGCTGGCCCAGCGGATCCGCGTGGCGCGGCTGTTGGACCGCGGCGAGCCCTATCTGCGCATCGTCGGCTCCACCGGCGTCTCAAGCTCCACCGTCAGCCGCGTGAACCGCTGTCTGAGCTACGGCCGCGGATACCGTCTGGTCTTCGACCGGCTGGACGCCGCGGACGGAAAGGACTGACGCCCGTGCTGTCCGCCTATTCTCTTCTCGCCGACGCCTACGACCGGCTCACCGACGACGTGGACTATGCCCGCGTCGCGGACGTGTTCCTGCGGCTCGCGGCGCGGTACGGGCAGCAGGAGCCCGGCCTCGTGCTGGACCTGGCCTGCGGGACGGGCAGCCTGTCGCGCGCGCTTGCCGACCGGGGGCTGGACGTCATCGGCGCGGACGCTTCGCCCGAGATGCTCTCGGTGGCCGCCGGCAAATGCGCCGGGACCGGGCGGCCCGCGCTTTTCCTGTGCCAGCGCATGGAGGCGCTGGACCTCTACGGCACGGTCCGCACCGTCTTCTGCTGTCTGGACAGCGTGAACCACCTGTCCGGCCCGCGCGCGCTGGCCCGCGCCTTTTCCCGGGTCGGGCTGTTTCTGGAGCCCGGCGGCGTCTTCGTCTTCGACGTCATCACCGTCCCGCGCATGGCGCGGCTGGACAAGCTGGCCTTCGTCCGCGAGGCGGAGGGGCTGTTCTGCACCTACCGCTATCGCTTCGCGCCGAAAACGGCCCGCCTGCAAATCGATCTGGACCTGTTCTCCGAGACGGCCTCCGGCACCTACGTCCGCGGCAGCGACACCGTCGCCGAGCGCGCCTTTTCGCTGGACGAGCTGGACGAGGCGCTGGCCGCGGGGCACATGACGCGCCGCGCCGTGTGCGACGGGTTCTCACTCCGGCCGGCCCGGCCCGACAGCGAACGGCTGACCGTCGTCGCCGTCCGGGACGGGACCCCGCCCGAAACCATCCGTATCTGACGCAAAGAAAGAGAGTTTTCCATGTCTGACAACATCCTCAACGCCATGAGCTCGGACCTGATGGTCCGCGTTGTGGTGGCCGACACCACCGCAGCCGTCGAAAAGGCACGCTCGTACCACGTCCTGTTCCCCACGGGCACCATCCTGCTGGGCCGGCTTCTGACCGCCGCGTCCATCATGGGCTCGGACCTGAAAGAGCCGGACGCCTCGGTCACCCTTCGGCTGGACGGCAGCGGGCCCGTCCGCACCGCCATCGCCGTCTCGGACGGGCTCGGCTGGTGCCGCGGGTGCCTGGGCAACCGCTACGTCTCGCTGCCGCCCAGGGAGGACGGCTCGCCCAACGTGGGCGCCGCCGTCGGTAAGGGCAGCCTCACCGTCATCAAGGACATCAATCTGAAAGAGCCCTATGTGGGCCGGGTCGAGCTGGTCTCCGGCGAGATCGCCGAGGACGTGACGCGCTATCTCTACGACAGCGAACAGACGCCGGGCGTCTGCTCGCTGGGCGTGCTGCTGAACGAAGACTGCAGCGTCAGGGCCGCAGGCGGATTCATCCTGTCGCTGATGCCGGGGGCCGACGAATCGGTGATCGAGCGCGTCGAGGCCGACATCGCGGCTCTTCCGCCCATGACGAAGATGCTGGCCGACGGCATGACCACCGAGGACATCGCCCGGCTGGCGCTGAAGAGCGACTTCGGCAGCGTGACGCGCACCATCCCCTGCGGCTATCGCTGCACCTGCTCGCGGGAGCGCACCGAACAGATCCTGCTCTCGCTGGGCCGGAAAGAGCTGGAGCGCCTCGCCGCCGAAGAGGACACCGTCGAGGTCAAGTGTCACTTCTGCGACGCGGTCTACCGCATCTCGGCCGCAGAGCTGCTCAAACAGGTCGACGCGGAGCGCTGACGCGCTCCTCTTCCCCGCCCGGCGGGCCCGTCCGGAGGACGAAGACCATGCACGATATCTGGAACCCGTGGCACGGCTGCCGAAAGTGCAGCGAGGGCTGCGAAAACTGTTATATGTACTTTCTCGACCGCGCGCGGGATCGCGACGGCGCGGAGATCTACCGGACCCAGAGCTTCTACTACCCGCTGCAGAAGCGCCGCGACGGAAGCTTTCAGATCCGGAGCGGCGAGCTGATCCGCGTCTGTATGACCTCCGACTTTTTTCTGGAGGACGCGGACCCCTGGCGCAGCGAGGCCTGGGAGATCATGCGCCAGCGCGGCGACGTGAAGTTCTATCTGCTGACCAAGCGTCCCGAACGCGTCCGGGACCAGCTTCCCCCGTGGTGGGGCGACGGGCTCGAGAACGTCATGTTCAACGTGACGTGCGAGAACCAGCGCCGCGCCGACGAGCGCGTCCCGCATCTGCTGTCCCTGCCCTTCCGGCACAAGGGCGTCATGTGCGCGCCGCTGATCGGCGGCGTCAGCCTGAAGACCTATCTGGCCGACGGCCAGATCGAACAGGTCGCCTGCGGCGGCGAAAACTACGGCGGCCGCCGTCCCTGCCGCTTCGAATGGGTGCAGCGGCTCCGCGCCGAGTGCGAGGAGCGGGACGTCACCTTCTGCTTCCTGGAGACGGGGTCCGTCTTCCTCAAGGACGGGAAGCGCTATTTCCTCCCCCAAAAGCGCCTGCAGAGCGAGATGGCGTTCAAATCCGGCATGGGCTTTGCGGGAAAGCCCATCCGCTGGCGTCTCACGGATCCGCTGGGACTGGAGATCCCGGCCGAACAGCTCTACACGCCCCGTTACCGCGAAGCCTGCGCCCGCTGCGGCGGCCGGCTGATCTGCAACGGCTGTTCCGACTGTGGAAAGTGCGGTCCGGCGGCCTCTCTCCCCTCTCCGCAGACGTTCTGAGTTCAGGATACGGACCGCGTCCGGCGCGGTCCGTTTTTTGATTCAAAAATACGAAAAACCTGAGACAAGTGTTGAAATCGCGACCTGTATCTGGTACAATACAGGCAGGAACGCCTCAGAACGAGATCGGAGGAACGGAACGCGTATGGGATGCTTTGAAATCCGGTCGGACACCCTGTCCCTGACCATCGAAAACGAGCACGGCGCCGTCGTGGGCGCCCGGTCGCTGATCGGCGACTGGGTGATGCTGGACCGGCCGCATCTGGGCCGGAACTGGGAGCTGCTCATCCCGCTGGAGGGCAGACGGAACAACCCCGTCTACGGCTGGGAACAGCCCCTGACCTCTCTCGCCGTCTCGGAGGACGGGCGGCGGGCGGAGCTGGTCTGGGACGGCGTGGAGAGCCGCTTCGGCGGCCGTCACGACGTGACGGTTACCGTCGTCGTCGAGGCGCACGGCCCGGCGCTGGTGTGGCGCACGATCGTCGACAACCGGGGCGAGGGCACGGTGGAGGACGTTTGCTCGCCCTGCTTCGGCGACCTGCGCCGTCCGGCGGGCGCCGGGCGCCTGTGGACCTTCTGGGAGTCCTATTCGGGGCCCTTCCGGTCGGAACTGTATCCGTCGTTCCAGGACAACAAGGGCTATTGGGGCGTGGACGTTCCCACCTGCATGTGCCACGGCTCGGCGCCCTATCTGGGCCCGTATTACCTGATCCTGTCGGACAGAGACCTCGGCTTTTACGTGTCGCCCTATGAGAACGTCGGCCAGTATATGACCTGGCGCCACCGGCAGTACCCCGGGGTGACGTCTCTGTCCGGGTCTTTGGTCCCGGAGGGGGACTTCCTCGCCGGTCAGGAGGTCTACGCTCCCTTCGACGTGATCCATCTCCCCTTTGTGGAAAAGGGCGGTCGGCGGGAGGTGACCCCGGTGCACCTCGAGGTCTTCGCCGGCGACTGGAAAAGCGGCGCGGAATCTATATGCGGCGGCGGAAGGAATGGGGCTGGACGGTGCCCCGGCAGCCCGCCTGGGCGGCCAGGCCCCACAGCTGGCTGCAGCTGCACATCAACTCCCCCGAGGACGAGCTTCGGCTGCGGTACGCCGATCTGCCCAAGGTGGCCGAGGAATGCGCCGGATACGGCATCTCCGCCATCCAGCTGGTGGGCTGGAACCGCGGCGGGCAGGACGGCGGCAACCCCAGCCACGACACCGATCCGCGCCTCGGCACCCGGGAGGAGCTGAAGAAAGCCATCGAGGACTGTCACGCCTTCGGCGTGAAGGTGATCCTCTTCGCGAAATTCACCTGGACGGACATGACCACGCCGCGGTACCGCGACGAGCTGTACCGCTATGCCGCGCGGGATCCCCACGGCCTGGTGTACGTCCACGGCGGGTATCAGTACCAGACTCCGTCCCAGCTGTGCGACGTGGGCACCCACCGCTTCGCCGTCATGTGCTTCTGCGGCGGGCTGCGGGCCCTGTACCGCCGGGAATTCCAAAAGATCCTGGATCTGGGCGCGGACGGCATCCTCTACGACGAGTGCCAGCACCACGGCGAGGCGGTCCTGTGCTTCGCGGCCGATCACGGCCACCGCCGGGGCGCGTTCGTGTACGAGCACGACAACGACCTGATCGCCGAATTCCGCGCCATGGCGCCCGAGGACTTCTTCTTCTGCGGCGAGGCCGATTACGACATGGAGTTCCAGCAGTACAACATGGCGTATTTCCGCACCTACGCCTACGACGAGATCCCCTCCAAACGGTACCTCCGGCCCGACGGCAACGCCACCGGTCTGATGGTCGCCGTGCCGGGCTTCGACGACCGGGACACGCTGAACAAGTGTCTGATGTGCAATTACGTGCCCTCCTACGAGCCTTTTTTCTTCAAGGGCCGCCCCTCCGACTTCCCGCTGACCATGGACTACGGCAGAAAGATGCAGGCGCTGCGGGAAGAGACCGCCGATTACGTCTGGTACGGCACCTTCTCCGAAAAGCGCGGGGCTGCGGTGCTCGACGCCGGCGGCTGCCCGCACCCGCACTATACGGTGTTCACCCGCGCCGACGGCCGGAAGGCGGTGGTGGTGACCAACAACGGCGACAGGCCGCAGACCTTCACCGTGCTGCCGGACGGGGGGACGATCGCCCGCTGGCGTGCGGTGGACGGCGACTGGCAGGAGGGCTGCACCGTGACGCTGGCGCCGCACACGGCCGCGGTGGTGCTGGAGCAATAGGCGCGGGATCCCGCAAAATCAAAAAAGAGACGGAGCGATCCGTCTCTTTTTTTCGCGCGGGCTCGCGGCGGACAGAAGACCGCCCCGGAGGAGACGGCGGTCTCTTCCGGGGCGGTTCGGCGTCCGGCGGCGGGGGCTCTCCCCCTTGCCGGAGCGGTTTCGATGCGTTCGGGCCGTTTTCAGTACAGCAGCTCGGGGTCGGTGTCCTCGGCGAAATACGGCCGCAGGCGGAAGGAGAAGGCGAAGTTCCCGCCGCGGAAGCGGTATTTCTCCGGCGTGTCCGGCCCGCAGGAGGCCGAGCCGACGCCGTTCTGGCGGAAGTCCACGTTCACGACGGTCTCCGGCCGCGCGGTCAGTTCATCGTCGTGGGCCGCGGCGGCGATGTCCGCCGTGGTATAGTGGTGGGCCGAGAACGAGAAGTCCGGCGAGCCGAGGACGGCAAGCCCCAGCCCCCGCCGGTCCGTCAGGCCGGCGTAGCGGGTCTCGGCGTGGCTGCCGTTCTCCTGCGGCTTGACGTAGTGGGTGAACAGCTCGGAGACCTTGGCCGTAAAGCGGCCGAATCGGGCGGCGTGGTACTTGTCCGTATAGCTGTCCAGCGGGCCGCGGCCGTACCAGACCACGTTCTCCAGCCCCTCGGCCAACAAGAACTCAAAGCCCAGCCGCGGCAGGACGTAGGCCTCTTTCCGCAGGTAGGTCAGCTCCAGCTCGCAGGAGAGCTCTCCCCCGCGGGACACGGTCCAAAGGGCCTCGACGCGCCAGAGGGGCGGCACGGCGTAGGGCGACAGCACGTAGACGCCCCGCAGGACCACGGCGTCGGCGCTCTCGCCGACCAGCGCGAAGCTCTCGAGCCGGGACTGGAGCGCGCTGAGGAACAGCTCGTCCCACAGCGGCAGATCCTTGGCGTCGTTGTCCAGGGGCGCGCGCATGCCGTTGAAGCGGAAGGGGGACGCCAGAAGCTCCGTCCCGGCGAAGCGGACGGAACAGGGAAGGCCCGTGCCCCGGTCGAAGCCGAAGGACGCGTCGTCGCAGGAGACGCGGATGACGTCGCCCGCGTCGTCCAACTTCGGCGCGCCGCCGGGCAGCGTGGCCGGAAGGCCGTTCATGCCCTCGGTGAGCCGGATCTGGGTGAAGGCCACCTCGAATCCCGGCTCGGCGTACCACGTGGCGCAGTTCAGGCGGAAGGACACGGTGAGGAAATACTCGGCGCCGTCGTCCGGGACCGACATATCCACGTCGAAATAGCGGGCCTTGCCCGGCTCGATACCGGACAGCGCGCCCAGCCGGCCGCGGCGCAGGGGACGGCCGTTCCGCAGGATGGTCCAGTCGGCGTCCACCTCCTCTAGACGGCCGAAATACCGGCAGTTCTTGACCGAGATGCGGTTCCCGGCCCGGCGGACCACCGAGGCCTTGACCCACTCGTAGGCCTTTTTGACCTCCATGGCGCCCGAACGGGCGACGCGGTCCGGCGAGACCAGACCGTCCACACAGAAGTTCGAGTCGTTGGGCTTGTCTCCGAAGTCCCCGCCGTAGCGGAAGGCTTCGCGGCCGGTTTCGTCCGTGACGCGGATCCCGTGATCCGCCCATTCCCAGATGCAGCCGCCCATGGAGGTGGGATCGGCGTCGATCATGGCGACGTAATCGCAGATGTCCCCGTTGGAGTTGCCCATGGCGTGGGAGTATTCGCAGAAGAAATAGGGCCTGCCGCTGGCGGCGGCGTCGGCGAACCGCTTGGGGATCGAATCCTGGGACGGATACATACAGCTGACCACGTCCACGCAGAGCGCGTCCTTGGCCTCGCAGTAGTGCACCGGGCGTGTGTCGCGCTCGTGCAGGAAGTCGGCCATGGCCACGTGGTTCTCGCCGAACTGGCTCTCGTTGCCCAGCGACCACATGATGACGCAGGGGTGGTTCCGGTCCCGGGCGAACATGCGGGCGCAGCGGTCCAGGAAGCTCAGGCGGTACAGCGGGTCGCTGCACATGTACTTGTCCTCCCGGTCCTCGCGGCGCAGATAGTGGGCGCCGTGGGTCTCGATGTCGCACTCGTCCACCACGAAGAAGCCGTATTCGTCGCACAGATCCAGAAAACGCGGATCGTTGATATAGTGCGAGGTGCGGATGGCGGTGATGTTGAGACGCCGCATCCGGATCAGATCGTTCCGCATGTCCTCCATGCTGACGGTGTGGCCGCTGTCGGGATTGGTGTCGTGGCGGTTGACGCCGCGCAGCTTCACCGCCGCCCCGTTGACCGTGAACACGCCGTTGACGATCTCCACATGGCGGAAGCCCACGTTCAGCGCGAACGCCTCCCCCGCCGCCGACTCGAAGACGGCCCGGTACAGCGTCGGGGTCTCGTTGGTCCAGCGTTCGACGTCCGGGATCACCTGCTCGACGGGCTCGCTGGAGAGCCTCTCTTCGGAAAAGACCCGTGTCCCGTCCGGGGCATAGAGCGTCGTGCGGACCGCGACGGGCTCCGCTGTCTCAGGCAGCAGCGAAAACTCGGCGCGGAACAGACCGGAGGTCCTGTCCGCGTCCAGATCGGCCGTGACGGCCACGTCCCACAGAGCGGTCTGCGGCCTAGCCAGCAGATAACAGTCACGCCACAGGCCGGACATGCGCCACATGTCCTGGTCCTCGAGATAGGTCCCGTCGCACAGCTTGAGCACCTTGACCGCCACGCGGTTGCTCCCCGGGCGCACCAGCTCGGTCACGTCGAACTCGCTGGGCAGATGCGCGCCCTTGGAATACCCCGCCCGGCTGCCGTTGATATAGACGTAAAAGGCGGAGTCCACGCCCTCGAAGCGCAGGAACGTCCGCAGGCCCGCGAACCGCTCCGGCAGCGTGAAGTCCCTGACGTAGACCCCCGTGGGGTTCTCGTCCGGCACCCAGGGCGCGTCCGCGGGGATCGGATAGTTGACGTTGGTATAGACCGGCACGTCGTATCCGCCGCTCATCTGCCAGCAGGAGGGAACGTCCTGAACATCCCAGTCCCCCGTCTCACAGACCGACGGATCCTCCGGCGCGTGCTCCGGCCGGTCGAACCAGCGAAAGCTCCAGCGGCCGTTGAGATTTTTATACCGCTCTGAGCCGCCCCGGTTTCCCTCTTTCGCGGCGGCGGCGGTGCGGAACGGGATGTAGTACGCCCGCACGGGGGCGCGGTCGATTCCCGTGATGCCGGGATCCTGCCATTCCTTGGGTCGCGTGTACTCTTTCATCCGTGTTCACCTCATATGCTTTCGGCGGGGCCTTTCCCGCGCGGTCCGCGCGGTCCGCGCTCTCCGCCGGACCGTATTCCGCTTCCCGCCGCTCTGTTTTGCGGAACAGAGCGGCGGGAAGCGAAACGTTTGGATCAGATCGGTCTCACAGTCCCATCGTCCGCAGCCAGGCGCGGCTCTGCTCGGCGGCGCCGAAGGCGTCGCCGTAGCAGTCGTCCTGTTCGACGATGAAGGACTTGGTGCCGCCAGCCAGGGCCGCGGCCAGCACCTCGGGCATCCGGACGACGCCGGACCCCACCGGGCGGAAGCGGAAGGTGTTGACCGCTTCCGTCTTCTCGGCGGCGACGGCGTTGCCGTCCGCGTCGATCAGGGCGTAGGCCGGCTCGCTGTTGCGGCCCTCGAAGTCCTTGAGATGGACCACGTCCACCCGACCGGCGAACTTGTTCAGATACGCCACCGGGTCGTTGCCGGAATAGGTCACCCAGCAGACGTCGAATTCGGGGTTCAGCCCCGGAACGGACTCGATCAGCCTGTCATAGACCAGACCGCCGTCCGGATGCGGGATGAACTCAAAATCGTGGTTGTGGTAAAGAAGCTGGATCCCCTCGGCGGCCAGCGCCTTCTGCATATCGCAGAACAGGCCGCGCATGGACTCGAAACCCGGCTTGCCGGGGCATTTGTCCGCGGGCATCCACGGGATGGCCAGATAGCGGATCCCCAGCTCCTTGTGATAGGCCAGACTCCCCTCGAAGTCCTTTTCGAAGTTCTCGAAGGAGCAGTGCGTCGAGAGGATCTCCAGCCCCAGCTCGGCGCAGAGCTTTTTCAGATCCGCGGCGGCCAGCCCGCCGTAGTTCCCGGCAAACTCGACGCCCTCGTACCCCAGTTTTTTGACCGTCTCCAGCGTCCCGACAAAGTCGCGGCTCAGTTCGTCGCGGACCGTATAGAGCTGAAGGCCGACGTTCGCTTTTCCTGCCATGATCGTTATTCTCCTTTTTACCGTCAGGTTTCCCGCTCCGCGTCAGAATCTCACGCGGAAGGTCAGGATCTCATAGGGACCGTAGGAGAAGCCAAAGGAGTTCCCGTCGGCTTCCACCGGGGTGTCGTCGCCCTCGATGAGGCTCACCGCCGTCACCTGTGCCGGCGCCTTGGCCAGACAGATCCTGGCGCCGCCGCGGCAACCGTTGCTCTCGTAGGCGCGCAGGATGACGCCGTCGCCGTCCTCGGCGGGCTTGACGGTGTCGACGATGATGTTCGCGCTGTCGCAGGACACCAGGCTCTTCCCGGCAAGACCGGCACCGAAATCGGCGGCCGTGCGCCACACGACGGGGGCGTTGTTCAGCTCGTGGCCGCGGCGGGCAGTGCCGGCCGCGCGCCAGTCGCCCTTGTGGGGATAGAACGCGTAGTTGATCTCGTGGACGCCCAGATCGGCCAGCGGGTCGGGGCTGGTGGTGCCGCGCAGCAGCGTCAGGCCCAGCACATTGTCGTCGCAGCTGTGGGCGTACTTGCAGTCGTTGAGCAGGGACACGCCGTAATCGCCCTCGGAGAGATCGGCGAACTTGTGGGCGTTGACCTCGAACCGGGACTTGTCGAAGCTGGTGTTCTGCTTGGCCGGCCGCAGGAAGGTGCCGAAGCCGACTTCATAGGCGGCGAACTGGCTCTTGACGTCCGCCGGGAAGTAGACGCGCATGACCTTGTGCCGCTCGGTCCAGTCGATCACAGTCTTGAAGTCGATGACCGGCGAGTCGGGATAGAGGCAGATGTCCTGCTCGATGTCGCACTTCTCGATCTTCTTGCTGACGTGGATCACCGTGCGCAGCGGCGAGTTCTCCTTGACGGAGAGGGAGACGGCCCAGTCGCAGTCCACCGGGCGGTTCTTATAGGTGTCGTAGATGTTCCACGCGTCCTCGCTCTGGGGACCGTCGCGGAAGAGGCGGATGTCGTTGGCCGGGGCGGCCAGCACCTCGCGGCCCTGGGCCTTGTCCCAGACACTGGACAGACGGCCCAGCGTGTCCACGGTGACGCGGAACGCCGCGGTCTCGGCGGTGATGCTCCCGTCGGGGTTCACCGCGACGGCGTCGGCCTGTCCCTCGGCGGCGGCGCCGTCGGCCAGGCAGAAGCGGGCGAAGCCCATGGCCGGCAGGCAGGCCGGGAACGTGGCGCGCACGCGGCCGTCCGCGATGGGCTCGACCACGGTGGGCAGCAGCTTGCCCGACGCGTCCGCCACGGTCTTGCCCGCGATCTCGGCGGCGTCCAGCTCGACGCTGACCAGCGCCTTGCGCTCCCAGGAGAGCAGGTTCCAGACCGTCAGCGCGCCGCCCTCGGCGGGACGGATGCCGGCGTTGAAGCCGTCCAGCTTGTCGAAGATGAAGCGATAGCCCTCCGCACAGTCCTCGGCGTACACCTCGCGGATGGAGCTGCCCGGCAGGATGTCGTGGAACTGGAGCAGCAAGATCTTCTTCCAGCCCTCGTGCAGGGCGTTCCAGTCGGGATGGCCGCCCAGCAGCGACGCGACGACGCCCAGTTTTTCGGCGTTCTGATAGCCGATCTCCGCCGTGCGGTTGGCGCGCTTGTTGTGCCCCTGGGTGGTGAGGGTGCCGCGGTGGGTCTCGATGTACAGCTCGCCGAACCACTTGGGCAGACGGTCGCGTTCCTGCTCCAGCCGGGCGAAATACTCGTCGGCGCGCTCCATGCGCGTGCGCGGCAGGCCCGGGAAATCCTTGAGCCGTCTGGCGTGCTCGACCATCTCGCGGGTCGGGCCGCCGCCGCCGTCGCCAAAGCCGTAGGGGAAGATCACGTTGTCGAACTCGCCGTTCTGCAGGTTGTTGTTCTTGCTCTCCCGCAGCTCCGCGGGGGTGGGCTCGCCGTTATAGCCGCCGGGGTTGAACGCCGTCGAGCAGATGATCTCGCTGCCGTCCAAGCCTTCCCAGCGGAACATCCCGTAGGGGAAGCGGTTCTGGTGCTGCCAGTGGAGCTTGTAGGAGTAGAAATAGTCCGTGCCGCTCTTCTTGAGGATCTGGGGCATATTGGGCTGGAAGCCGAAGGTGTCGGGCAGCCACGCCACGCGGCTGCGGGTGCCGAACTCTTTCTCCGAGAAGTTGATGCCGTAGATCATCTGGCGCACCAGCGACTCGCCGGAGACCACGTTGCAGTCGCTCTCGACCCACATGGGGCCGACGATCTCCCAGCGGCCCTCGCGGACGCGCTCTTTGATCTGTTCGAACACCGCGGGATAGTACTGTTTGGTATAGTCCATGAGCTGCAGCTGGCTGCAGGAGAAGGTGAACTCCGGGAACTCGTCCATGAGACGCAGCATATTGGTGAACGAGTGGCCGCACTTGCGGACGGTGTCCTTCAGCTGCCACAGCCAGGCCACGTCGATGTGCGTGTGTCCGATGAGGCTGATGAGCCCGCGGACGTCGCCGTCGTCGATGGCGGCCAGACCCTCGGTCAGGCGCGACTCGGCCAGCGCCACGGAGGCGCGCAGCTCGTCGCCCGTCAGGTCCAGGTCCAGATCCCGGATGGCGGCCTCGATGGCCGCGTTGACGCGGACCTTGATGTGGGCGTTGTCCGGCTCGTTCCCGCAGGTCGCCAGGAACTCGTTGGCCACCAGATAGAGGTAATAGCAGCTTTCGATCTTCAGATCGACGCGCTCGATGCCGATCCCCTCGACGAAGGTCTTGCGGGCGTTGCGGGAGAACACGGCCAGCTCGAAGGACTTCGTGGTCCCGGCCCATTCGGGGCGCAGCGGCACGCGGCTGCGGTTGCGGTCGACGCCGTGATAGGGCTCGCCGTCGATGGTGAGGATCCCCTCACGGTCAGGGATGACGATGTTCAGATAGTCGCGGAAATCCGGTCCGCAGAGGATCTCGTCCGGGAAGGTGATGCTTCCGCGGATAAAGGTCGTCTCTTCCGGGATGACCGAGTTTTCCGCAAGGGGGGCGAACTCTGAGGTGTACTCATACTGCTCCGGGGCGAGGTATTTCGCCGTCCGGAACTCCATCCCGCCGACGGGGGAATACGAGACTCTCGTGCGCTTTTTGAGCGTCTCGGCGATGGCGCGAACCATTTGTCTGTCCATTGGGGCCCTCCTTCGTTCCGTGGCCTTTGTCTCTGAAAAGGCTCTGCTATGATTATACCTTCCCCCAAAGGATTTTGCAAGCCGTCCCACAGTTTTTTTACAAATTTCCCTGTCCGGTCTCTTGGCACGGCCCCCCAAAGGATTTTGCAAGCCGTCCCACAGTTTTTTTACAAATTTCCCTGTCCGGTCTCTTGGCACGGCGGCGCGCTTGTGCTATAATGGAACGTGGAGCGGCAGAAGCTTCCGCCGCGCGCCTCCCCGCCCGGGATCCCGCGCGCAGGGACCGCCGTCTCCCCCGCGCGGCGCCGCCGCCGGGAAAGCCCTTCAATCCGAAAAAGAGAGGTCTGACCCATGAGCAAACAGGATCCCGCCGCGGCCGCCCGCGGCTACCTTGACGCCGTTTCCGCCCTGAAGGCCGGCATCGACGAATCCGCCGTCACCGCGGCCGCCGGGCTTTTCGTCTCCGTCTGGAAAGCCGGCGGCACCGTCTATACCGCCGGCAGCGAACGCACCGCCGGCATGGCGGCCGACGCGGCCGTCAGTCTGTCCCGCGGCTGTGCCGTTCTGGGCCGCAAGGGCCTGAACGCCGTCTGTCTCGGCGCCTGTCCCGCCGCCCTTCCGGACGCCGCCGGCGCTGGCGACGTGCTGGCGACCTTCGGCGCAGACGACGCGCTGACCGCCCTTTCGGCCGCCGCGTCCGCGGCCGGTCTGAAGACCGTGGCCTTCACCGGCCTCGGCGGCGAGGCGCTGGCGGAAAGCGCCGACCTGCGCTTCTTCGTCGACAGCGGCTGTCCCTCCGAGGTGGCCGACATCTGCTTCATCGCCTTCCACGCCGTCATCCGCACCGTCCGCGAGACGCTGAAGGACGAGTGGGGCCTCGAGGTCATCTTCCCGCCCGACGGCCACGACTTCAAGTTCGCCCTGTTCGACTTTGACGGGACCCTGTCCCTGATCCGCGAGGGCTGGCAGAAGATCATGATCCCCTATTTCTGCGAAGAGCTGGTCAAGGCCCCCGGCGCGGCGGACGAAACGCCCGAGGAGATCGAGCGCTGCGTCACCGAGTTCGTCGACATGCTGACCGGGAAACAGACCATCTACCAGTGCATGGCCCTGGCCGACGAGATCAAAAAGCGCGGCGGCACGCCGCTGGATCCCATGGACTACAAGGCCGAGTACATCCGCCGTCTGATGGAAAAGATCCACGACCGGCGCGAGGGCCTCCGCAGCGGCGAGATCGACCCCGAGACGCTGCTGGTCCGCGGCTCGTGCAAGCTGCTGCAGACGCTTTTGGACAACGGCATCCGGCTCTACTGCGCCTCCGGCACCGACCAGCCTCAGGTCCGCGAAGAGGCGGCCCTGCTGGGCATGGACCGCTATTTCGGCGAAAACATCTACGGCGCGCTGGACGAGCACGCCACCGCCTGCACGAAAGAGCTGGTCATCCGCCGCCTGCTGGCGGAAAACGATCTGGACGGCAGCGAGCTGCTGAGCTTCGGCGACGGGTTCGTGGAGATCGAGCTGGTCTCCCGCATCGGCGGCTATCCCATCGCCGTCGCCACGGACGAGGCCCGCAAGTGCGGCATCGACGAGTGGAAGCGCCAGCGTCTGGTGGGCGCCGGCGCCGGCGCGGTCATCCCGGACTTTGAAGAGGCTCAGAAGATCGTCGACTTCATCCTTCAGAAGTGATCCCGACCAAAACAGAAATACAGGAGGAAACCGCCATGACTCTCGAAAGCATCCGATCTCTCATGTCCCGCGCGCCGGAGTGCACCGTCACCGTTCTGGGTGACTTCTGCCTCGACAAATATCTGTACATCGACCCCGATCTGGACGAGCCCAGTCTGGAGACCGGTCTGACCGCCTATCAGGTGGTGGGCAAGGGCATCTATCCCGGCGGCGCCGGCACGGTCACCAACAATCTGCGCGGTCTGACCGCCAAGGTCCGCTGCGTCGGCATCGTCGGCGAGGACGGCGAGGGCTGGGAGCTGATCCAGGCGCTGGAAAAGATCGGCGCGGACACCTCGGGCATGGTCCGGGATCCCGCGCGCTGCACCTCGACCTATACCAAGCCCATGCGCGGCAAGCCCGGCGACTATGCCGAGCTCAACCGGCTGGACTTCAAGAACTTCGTTCCGGTCCGCCCCGAGATCGAGGCGAAGATCATCGAAAACCTGAACCGCTGCGCGGAGACGTCCCAGGCCGTGCTGGTGCTGGACCAGTTCGTCGAAGAGGACTGCGGCGTCGTGAACCGCAGCGTCCGCAAGGCGCTGATGGAGCTGGCCGCCCGTCGGCCGGATCTCGTCATCTACGCCGACTCGCGCGCGTTCATCCACCTGTTCTCCGGCGTCGTGGTCAAGTGCAACAACTTCGAGGTGGTCAAGAGCGTTATGCCCGACTTCGAGGGCAAGCCGGACGACTCGGTGGTCTTTGAATGCGGCAAAAAGCTCTACGAGCGCAACGGCCGCCCCGTCTTCGTCACCCGCGGCAAAGAGGGCAGCATCTGCTTCGACGCGTCCGGGATGCACGTCTCCCCCGCCATCGACGTGCCCGGCCCCTTCGACATCTGCGGCGCGGGGGACGCTTCGTCCTCCGGCATCGTGCTGAGCCTGGCGCTGGGCGCCAGCGCCGAGGACGCCGCCCAGATGGGCAACATCGTCTCCTCCATCACCATCCAGCAGATCGGCGTCACGGGCTTCGCCACGCCGGAACAGGTGATCCGGAGATTCCGGGACTACTGTGTCTGAGCCGCTGCTTTCCGTCATCATCCCCGCCCATAACGCCGAGAGCGTGCTGGGCGAGGCGCTGGGTTCGGTCTGCGCCCAGAAGACCTCGTTCCCCTTCGAGGTTCTCGTGTCGGACGACGGCTCGTCCGACGGCACCGCCGCGCTGGCCGGGAACTGGCCGGACAAGCGCGTGCGCGTGATCAAAAGCGCGGAGAACGGCGGCGTCTCCGCCGCGCGGAACCGCGCGCTGGACGCCGCCCGGGGACGCTACGTCGCCTTTCTCGACAGCGACGATCTTCTGATCCCCTTCGCGCTGGAGAGCGCGGTCCGGGCGCTGACCGAACAGAAGGCCGAGCTGGTCGTCTTCGGCTTCGCGCTGGAGAACGTCGACGAGCACAGCATGTTCGACTACGTCGCCGCCGAGCGCGTTCTGGACTCGGTGACCGACTATCGGGACGCCGTGCTGGAGCTGTACGCCCGGAACATGCTGAACCCCTGCTGGAACAAGGTCTGTTCGCTGGACCTGATCCGGCGGAACGGGATCCGCTTTCCCGCCGTCCCCTTCGGCGAGGACCGGCTGTTCTGCTTCGACCTCATCGCCGCGGCGCCCCGCGCCGTGGTGCTGCCCTATCCCCTTTACCGCTATCGCCGCAGCGCGCGGGAGACGCTTTCGACCCGCTATCTGCCGGAAAAGTTCGAGATCTGTCTTTCCATCGACCGGCGGATCGAAGAGCTGTGCCGCGCCTTCGGCGTTCCGGAGAACGAGCGGCGGCCGCTTTTGAACTACATGCTGGTCAAAAGCGCCCTCTCGTGCCTGACGCCGCTGGACTCGCCCGCCTGTCCTTTGAGCCGCGCCGAAAAGCGCGCCGCCGTGGGGCGGGTGATCCGGGACCCCGCGCTGGTCCGCTGCCGGACGTTCCCCCGGGACTGCGGCCGCGCCTTTCGCCTGTCCGCCCGCGTGCTGGCCACCAAAAACGTGACCCTGACGCGCTGGATGACCCGATGCATCCGTCTGTCGGCCCGGCTGTTCCCCGACGGGTTCCGCCGCGCCAAGCACGCCTATAACGCATAACGATCAGGGTCCCGCCGCCGCGGAGCGGCCCCAGTCAGGAGGAAAAGATGAAGCACTATGACGTCATCGTGGTCGGCGGCGGCCTCACCGGCGTCGCCGCGTCCATCGCGGCGGCCCGGGAAGGGCTTTCCGTCCTGCTGGCCGAAGCCGGCGGCGCGCTGGGCGGCGCCGCCGTGAACTGTCTCGTCAACCCCTTCATGCCTTTCGCCACCACCGACGGCGCCGGAGAGCAGCTGGAGCTCTCCCGCGGGATCTTCTCCGAGGTCCTCCGCCGTCTGGAGGAGCTCGGCCAGATCAAAGGAAAGCGCACCTTCCACGAGGAGTACATGAAGGTCGTGCTGGACCGCATGACCGCCGAGGCCGGCGTGGACGTGCTGTTTCACGCGCTTCTGACCGGCGTCTCCCGGGACGGGCGCCGCATCACCGGACTCACCTTCTCCGGCAAAAAGGGCAGCTTTTCCCTGTCGGCCTGCTGTTACGTGGACGCCACGGGAGACGCCGATCTGGCGTATCTCGCCGGCTGTCCCTTCCGTCTGGGCCGGGATGCCGACTCGCTCTGCCAGCCCATGACCCTGTGCTTCCGTCTGGCCAACGTGGACAAAGAGCGCTTCCGCGCCCACCGGCGCGAGATCAACCCCCTCTACGAAGCGCTGCAGCGCGAGGGCAAGATCAAAAACCCGCGGGAGAACGTTCTTGTCTTCGACTCGCTGGTGCCCGGGATGCTGCATTTCAACACCACCCGCATCGTGCGTCTGGATCCCACCGACCCCTTCGACCTGTCCCGGGCCGAGCGCGAGGGCCGCGAGCAGATGTTTGAGATCTTCCGCTTTTTAAAGGAAAACATCCCGGGCTTCGAAGACAGCGAGATCGCCTTTTCCGCGCCCGCCGTCGGCGTGCGCGAGAGCCGCATGATCGACGGGCTCCACCTGCTGACAGGCGAAGAGCTGCGGGCGGAGACGCGCTTTCCCGACGCCATCGCCGCGGGCAACTACGACATCGACATCCACAACCCGGAGGGCACCGGCACCAGCCACTATTATTTCCCCGCCGGCGCGTACTACACGATCCCCTTCCGGTCTCTGATCCCCCGGGGAACGGACAATCTGCTGGTGGGCGGCCGCTGTCTCTCCGCCACGCACGAGGCCCAAGCCTCGATCCGCATCATGCCCATCTGCGCCACCACCGGCGAGGCGGCGGGCGTCGGCGCGGCCGTCGCCCTGAAGGCGGGGGTCCCCGTGCCGGAGGCCGACGTCGCCGAGATCCGCCGGATCCTGTCGGCCCGCGGCGCCTTCCTCGGATAAGCGCAGGCGCCGCTTCCGGCCTTCTTCCCCCCAAAACGGCCCGCGCCGCGGAGAGCCAGATCGGCTTTCCGCGGCGCGCTTTTTCTATTTGTCCGGCGGTGCGCCGGGCCTCAAAGCCCCAGCAGGCGCGCGGCGTTGTCCTGGAATACGGCCCGGCGCTCGGCTTCGGTGAGACCGCAGGCCTCGATCCGGCGGACGGTCCCGCACTGATCGGACCAGGGGCTGTCGGTCCCGAACAGCACCCGGTCCGCGCCGAAGGCCCGGACCAGCGCCGTGAATCTCTCCGGCGAGAGCATGTCCACGGGGCGGCCGTCCCGGTGGGCGTGGGGCGCGAGGACGAAGGCCGTGTCCACATAGACGCCCGTTCCGGCCAGCGCTTCGCCCGCCTCGTCCCACATCTGCCAGCCGCCCATGTGGGCCAGCACCAGCTTGTCCGGCCGCACCGCGCGCAGCAGGGCCAGCACCCGCTCCGGCGTGCAGTGCGCAGGCGGCGGGAAGCCGATATCCGCCCCGGCGTGGGTCACCACCACAAGCCCCTGCTCGTTGGCGGCGTCGACGATCCGCAGGATCCTCGGATCGTCGAAAAAGACCCCCTGATAGTCCGGATGCAGCTTGATTCCGCGAACGCCGCCCCGGGCCAGCCGCTTCAGCTCGGCCCGATAGTCCCCGAACTCCGGATGCATGGCGCCGAAGGGCAACAAGCCCCGCCCCGAAAAGGTCCGGACCTGTTCCAGCGCGCCGTCGTTGATGGAGATCACCTGCCGCCCGGCGGTGGCCACCGGCAGCGTCACCGAGATATCGATCCCCGCCGCGGCCATGGAGGCCGCCAGGCCCGCCGCCGTCCCGTCCGACAGGGCGCGGATATCGCCCGCCGCCTCCAGCTTTTCCACCGCCCGCGCGGCGATCCGGTCGGGAAAGACGTGCGTGTGGAAATCGATCCTCATCCGTTCCTCCGGGCGCGCGTCAGCTCGACGCCCTCTTTCCCCGTGACGTGTTCCATGGTCAGCTCGTAGACGGCGAGGGCCGGGAACTCCCGTTCGGTCTCGGCCTCCGCCGCCTCCCTGCGGCCAGGCGAATACTTTTCCGCCAGCAGCAGACAGGCCGCCCGCATCGCCGCCGGATCCTCGATCCGGCGGACGACGCCGAAGACCACGGCGCTCCGGTAGAGCGTGGTGAACCGCTCCGCGTCCACCTCGTCCTGATCCACGACGCAGAAGCTGGCCTTGCCGCACCGGCGGACCGCGTCGGCCCGGTGGCCGGTCCTGGCGCCGTGGAAGTAAAGCTTGTCCCCCGCGCGGACGTAGCTCATGGGCACGGCGTAGGGGTATCCGCCGTCCCCCGCCAGCGCCAGCACGCCGCAGCTGCCGCGGTCCAGGATGGCCAGCGTCTCCTCGGGGGAAAGCTGCTGGGCGCTTCGGCGCATCTTGCGAAATTCCATGGGGTCCTCCTCTATTCGTCCCGGGATCGGGCTTTCACCGCGTCCCAATAGGCCCTGGAAGCCTGTTCCAGCTTGTTGGGGCCGAATTCGTAATACGTCTTTCCCGTCAGATCGTCCGGCAGATACCGCTGCGCGACCCAGTGGTCCGGGAACGCGTGCGGATAGCGATACGTCTCGCCGCGCCCCAGCTTTTTCGCCCCGGCGTAGTGCGCGTCCTTCAGGTGGGCCGGAACGTCCCCGCCGAGGCCGGCGGCCACGTCCGCCATGGCGGCGGCGATGGCCTCGGCGACCGAGTTGGACTTGGGTGCGGTGGCCATCAGCACCGCGGCCTCGGACAGCGGAAGCTGCGCCTCGGGCAGGCCAAGCTGAAGCGCCGCGTCCACGCAGGCCTTGACCACGGGGACCGCCTGGGGATAGGCCAGCCCCACGTCCTCGGCGGCGATGACCAGCAGCCGGCGGCAGACGCCGGGCAGGTCCCCCGCCGTCAGCAGCCGGGCCAGATAGAAGACCGACGCGTCCGCGTCGCTGCCGCGGATGGACTTCTGAAGCGCGGACAGCAGGTCGTAGTGGGCGTCCCCGTCCCGGTCGTACCGCATGGAGGACCGCTGGCTCACCGCGGCGGCGTCCTCCGCCGACACGGTCCAGTCCACGCCGGCCGGCGCCGCGGCGGCCAGAAGCTCCACCGCGTTGACGGACTTTCGAACGTCGCCGCCGCAGCCGAAGGCGATCGCCCTTCTGGCCTCCGGCGAAAGGGCGAAGCCGCTGCCCCGCCGGGCGCTGACCGCCGCCTCGATCCGCAGCAGGTTCTTTTCGATCTCCGGGGCGGAGACCGGCTTGAACTCGAAGATCGTGGACCGGCTGAGCACGGCGCTGTACACGGCGAAGTAAGGGTTTTCCGTGGTCGACGCGATCAGGACCACCCGGCCGTTCTCCAGAAACTCCAGAAGGCTCTGCTGCTGTTTCTTGTTGAAATACTGGATCTCGTCCAGATACAGCAGAACGCCGTCCGGCGCGCCGAGGCCCTCCGTCTCGGCGCAGATCTCCCGGATGTCCGCGATGGTGGCCGTGGTGGCGTTGAGCCGGTGCAGCGCGCGGCTGGTGCGCCGCGCGGCGATCTCGGCCACGGTGGTCTTCCCCACCCCCGACGGGCCGTAAAAGATCATGTTGGACAGGGTCCCGCCCTCGATCATCCGGCGCAGCAGCGCGCCGCGGGCGACCAGATGGGCCTGCCCCACCACCTCGTCCAGCCCGGTGGGCCGGAGCTGGTCGGCAAGGGGCCGATACACGAAAGATCACCTGCGCTTTCCCGAAAAGTCCTTTTCCTGTCCGGCAACGTTTCCGGCCGGACAGAAGAAAGCGCGCGGTCCGCGCCCGTTTCGGGCGGCCGCGCGCAGATCCGGCCCGTTCCGGCGGCCGGACGCCGCAGCCCCGGACCGGTCCGGCGGGAAGCCGGACCGGCCGAAGCATATCTCACTCGTACAGCGGATGGGCGGCGCAGATGTCCGCCACCTCGGCGCGGATCGCGTCCGCCTTGCCCTCGAAGTCCCGGGCCGTCTCGGCGATGAGCCGGGCGATTCGGCGGAAGTCGGCCGTATCCAGTCCGCGGCTGGTGGCCGCGGGCGAACCCAGGCGCAGACCGGAGGTGACGAAGGGGCTCTCCGGGTCGCCCGGGATGGTGTTCTTGTTGACTGTGATGTTGACCTCGTCCAGCTGGTGCTCCAGCTCTTTGCCCGTCTTGCCGAAGGGCCGCAGATCGGCCAGCATCAGGTGGTTGTCCGTCCCGCCGGACACCAGACGGAACCCCTCTTCCAAAAGGCCGGCGGCCAGCGCCTGGGCGTTGTCGAGGATCCGCTGCTGATAGGCCCTGAACTCGGGCTTCAGCGCCTCGCCCAGACAGACGGCCTTGCCCGCGACGATGTGCATCAGCGGGCCGCCCTGGGTGCCGGGGAACACCGCCTTGTCGACGGCGCGGGCGTACTCTTCCCGGCAGAGGATCATGCCTCCGCGGGGACCGCGCAGGGTCTTGTGCGTCGTGGTGGTCACGATGTCGGCGTAAGGCACGGGCGACGGGTGCAGTCCGGCGGCCACGAGGCCCGCGATGTGGGCCATGTCCACCATGAAGACCGCGCCCACGGACCGGGCGATCTCGGCGAAGCGCGCAAAGTCGATGACGCGCGGATACGCGCTGGCGCCGGCCAGGATCAGGGCCGGCCGCTTTTCACGGGCCAGCGCCTCGACCCGGTCGTAGTCGATGCGGTGGGTCCGGGGATCCACGCCGTAGGGAACGATGTTGAAATACTTGCCGGAGATGTTCACGGGGCTTCCGTGGGACAGGTGGCCGCCGTTGGACAGGTCCATGCTCAGCACGGTGTCGCCCGGCTTGAGAACGGCGAAAAAGGCCGCCAGGTTGGCGTTGGCGCCGCTGTGCGGCTGAACGTTGGCGTGGTCCGCGCCGAACAGCCGACAGGCGCGCTTGCGGGCCAGCTCTTCGGCCACGTCCACACACTCGCACCCGCCGTAATAGCGCTTTCCCGGGTACCCCTCGGCGTACTTATTGGTCAGAACCGAAGCGGCGGCGGCCATGACCGCCGGGCTCACGAAATTCTCGGAAGCGATCAGCTCGATCTTGCTCCGCTGGCGGGCAAGCTCGCTCTCCACGGCCCGCCCCAATTCCGGATCGGCGGCGAGCAGATACTCATTGACGGTCTTGCAATCGAACATGGCGTGTCCCCCTGTCGGCCCGCAGGCCAGGCGCCTGCGGACCTGTTTTCCGCCTATCATTATACCAAATTTTCTTTCTTTTTACAAGTCCGGTCTTTACTTTCTGTCATTTCAACAAACAAGCCGCCGCATCTGGTTTTTTTCTGTCGATTGTGGTATAATGATCCCGTCAAAAAAGCACCGCGAAGGAGCAGCGATCATGGACAAGATGCAAACCGCAAGCGAAGCCGTCCGCCGCCTGAAGGCCGAATACCCCGTCGCCGAATGTACGCTGGACTACCGGGACGCGTGGCAGCTTCTGTTCAACGCCCGTCTGGCCGCCCAGTGCACGGACAAGCGCGTGAACGAGGTGGCCGTCGGCCTCTACGCCCGTTTTCCGACGCTGGAGGACTTCGCCTCGGCCGACGTGGCCGAGCTGGAGGAATACATCCGCCCCACCGGCTTTTTCCGCGTCAAATCGGCGGACCTGAAGAACTGCGCCGTGCTGCTGCTGGCCGAGTTCGGCGGGATCGTCCCCGACAACATGGACGACCTGCTGCGCCTGCCCGGCGTGGGACGGAAGGTGGCCAATCTGATCCTGGGGGACGTCTATCACAAGCCCGGGGCCGTGGTGGCGGACACGCACTGCATCCGCCTTTCCAACCGGCTGGGACTCTGTGACACCGCGGATCCGAAAAAAGTGGAGCTCGCCCTGCGCGAGCTGCTCGACCCGGCGGAGAGCAACGACTTCTGCCACCGGCTGGTCCTGCACGGCCGCGCCGTCTGTCAGGCCCGCTCGCCCCGGTGCGCCGCCTGTTCCCTGGCGGACCTGTGCCCCTCCGCCGGCCGGACCGTCTGATCCGCCGTGGAACGCCGAACGCCGGACGGCGCCCGGGACCGGACCGTCCCGGAAGCGCCGTGGTTCACCGTCGACCGGATCGACGGCGACACCTTCGTCCTCAGCGAATGGCGGCACCCGGAAGAGACGCACTGCTATCTGCTCTGCGGCCGGGAGCGAGCGCTCCTGATCGACACGGGTCTCGGCGTTGCGGACCTCCGGCGCGCGGTGAGCGCCCTTACGGACCTGCCTGTCCTGGCCGCCGTCACCCACGCGCACTGGGACCACATCGGCGGACTCGGATCGTTTTCCGGGGCCGTCGCCGTCCACGAACGGGAAAAGGATTGGGTCTCCGGCGGTTTTTCGCTTTCGCTTTCGGCGGTGCGGGACGCCTTGACCGGCTGTGCCTGCGCGTTCCCGCCGGATTTCCACCCGGCGGACTACAGGCTCTACCGGGGCGGCGCGCAGCGCCTGCTGCGGGACGGCGACCGGCTGGAGCTGGGCGGACGGAGCCTGACCGTGATCCACACGCCGGGCCATTCCCCCGGCCATTGCTGCTTCTACGAGCCGGAGCGCGGGGCGCTCTATACCGGCGATCTGATCTATGCCGGGCAACTCGACGCGTTCTATCCCACCACGGACCCGCGTCAGTTCCGGCGATCGGTCCGGCGGGTGCGGACGCTGGCGGTGGACCGCCTGTTTCCCGGGCACCACACGCTGGACCTTCCGGTCTCCCTGATCGCCGACGTGGACGAGGCCTTCGCCCTTCTGGACCGGGTGGGGAAGCTCCGCCGCGGGAGCGGCCTCTTCGACTTCGGCGCGTTCCGGATCCGCCTGTGAGGCGTCTTCTCTTTTCCCGGGAAATCCTCCTGCCAAACAAAAACGGCCGCTGCGGCGCGTCTGCGCCCCGACGGCCGTTTCGCCGTTTTCTCCCGCGGAGGGCCGCTTTCAGAACCCTTCGGCAAAGCAGGCCTTCACCGCGTTCATCATCCGGTCCGCCGCCGCGGTCACGTATTTTTTCTCCATCCGGACCAGATAGTAGGTCCGCTTCAGCGGCCCGCCGTCCAGCGCCACCGGCTTCAGCCGGCCGTCCGCGCAGAAGCGCCCGGCCAGCCGCTCGGGGAACACGGCGTACCCCATGCCGCAGCGGGCCATCTCCGCCAGCCCCAGCGTCGAGGTGCTCTCCGCCGCCGGCGCCGCGCCGCGCCCCAGCGAGGCGAACAGCGCGTCCACACACTCGCGGCTGCCGCTGCCCTTTTCCCGCAGCAAAAGCCGCTGTCCGGCCAACTCCTCTGCCGACAGGCGGTCCGGCGCCCAGGGACCCGCCACCACCAGCATCCGGTCCTCCCACAGAGGCTCGGACACGGTGCCGGGCAGGGCCGCGCGGTCGATGATCGCCGCGTCCAGCTCGTTTTCCGCCAGCATCCGCTCGATGGCCTCGCAGTTGTGGACCCGAACGGCGATCTCCGTCCCCGGCAGGGCCCGCTTCAGCCGCGCCATCAGGTCGGACAGCACGGTCTCGGCCACGGTCATGTTGACTCCGAGGCGGCACGTCGCCTCGCCGCGCCCGTCGCGGACGGCGGCGGCCGCCTCGTCCGCCAGCGCCAGGATCTGGTCGGCATAGCGGCGCAGCACGCGCCCCTCCTGCGTCAGATAGATCCGGCGGTTCATCCGGTCGAACAGCGAGACGCCGTAGGCCGTCTCCAGCTCTTTGACGGCGGCGCTCACCGCGGGCTGGGACACGCCGAGCCGCTCCGCCGCGGCGGTCACGCTTTCGGTCTCGCACACGGTGCGGAATATCTGAAACGCGCGGATGGTCACGGTCCGATCCCTCCCCTTTCCCGGCGGCGTGCCGCCGCTCACGCTTTTTTCAACAGCCGGTTCGGCCGGAAGCAGTACAGATCGCAGCGGATCATGCCGTTGTAGATCTTTCTCTTCTTGTCCGCCTTTCGTCCGAAGGCCTTTTCCAGTTCGGTATCCGGCGAGATGATCACGGCGCCCAGCTCCCGCGCCGCCGTGACGCGCCCCAGAAAGGCGAACAGCCGCCGCGACTCGTCCCGGTCGCCGATGCGCTCGCCGTAGGGCGGATTGGTGATGACGACGCCGCTGTCCGGATAGCGCACCTGGCGCAGATCCCCGACGGAGACGAGGATCCTGTCTCCGACCCCGGCCTTTTCGGCGTTGGACCGGGCCAGCTCGGCAGCCTCCGGATCCACGTCCGAGGCGAAGATCTCGCCCTCGAAGGCCGTCTCGCTCTCGCGCGCCTCTGTTTTCAGGCGCGCGAACGCCGCCCGGTCGAAGCCGGCGAACCGCTCGAGGGCAAAGCGCCGAGCCAGGCCCGGCGCCCGGTTCCCCGCCATCAGCGCCGCCTCGACGGCGATGGTGCCCGAGCCGCACATGGGATCGATCATGGGCCGGTCCCCGCGGCGGCGGCTCATCATCACCATAGCGGCCGCCAGCGTCTCGCTGATGGGCGCCAGCGTCGACTCGGCCCGATAGCCCCGCTTGTGCAGCGGCTCGCCGCTGGTGTCCAGATACAGCGAGCACACGTCCCGGATCAGCGTGAAGTGCAGCTGATAGCGCGCGCCGGTCTCCGGCAGCTCGTTCCGGCCGTAAACGCCGCCCAGCCGCACCGCGGCCGCCTTTTTGATGATGCGCTGACAGTCCGGAACGCTGACCAGCCGGGATTTCACGCTGTGGCCCTTGACGGGGAACGCGCCGTCGGCGGGGATCAGCGCCTCCAGCGGCAGGGCGCGGACCCCCTCGAACAGCTCTTCGAAGCTTCCGGCGGGAAACCGCCCCAGCAGGATCTGCACCCGCTCGGCGGTCCTCAGCCACAGGTTGGCCCGGGCCGCCTCGGTCAGATCGCCGGCGAAAAAGACCCGGCCGTCCTCCGCCGTCACGTCGGCGAAGCCGGCGCGGCGCAGCTCGTCGGCGCAAAGCCCCTCGACCCCCATGACCACGGGGGCGGAAAGACGCAGCTGTTCAGACATGTTCTCCCTCCGGTCTGTCGCCGCTGAGCCGCATGCCCGGAAATCCGAGCTGGCGCAGGGCCTCGTATACGACGATGGCCGCCGAATTGGACAGGTTCAGACTTCGCGCCTCGCTGATCTGGGGGATCCGGATCGCGCGGTCGTAGTGCTCGCAGATCAGGCGGTGATCCAGTCCCGCGCTCTCCTTTCCGAAGAGGATGTGGCACCCGTCCGGATAGGAGACGTCCGTGTAACAGCGGGCGCCGTGGGTCGTGGCGTAAAAGCGGACCGCGTCCGGGTTCCGGGCCAAATACTCGTCAAACGAGACATAGTGCCGGATGTCCAGCAAATGCCAATAGTCCAGCCCGGCCCGCTTCAGCTTGGCGTCGTCGATCCGAAAGCCCAGCGGCCCGACAAGATGCAGCACGCTGCCCGTCACGGCGCAGGTCCGCGCGACGTTGCCGGTGTTCTGCGGGATCTCCGGTTCGACCAATACGATGTTCAGCATGAAAACGACCGCCATTCCCCTTAGATAAGCACATTATACACGATTTTGTCTTGTCGGATTGCACAAAGATAGAGCTCCGTTTTTTGCTCAAAATCGTTAGAACGGCAAAACAACGATCCGGGCGGAAATTTTTTTTAAATATCTGTTGAAAAGTCCGGCAAAAAGTATTATAATTTTCGATGGTGTTTCAGAGCAATTTAAGAAGGAGAAAGCTATGACTTACAACAAAAAGAGCATCGAAGACATCTGCGTCTGCGGCAAGCGGGTCATCGTCCGCTGTGACTTCAACGTTCCTCAGGACGCGGATAAAAACATCACCGACGACACGCGCATCCGCGCGGCCCTGCCCACCATCCGCTATCTGATCGACAACAAGGCCAAGGTCGTCCTCTGCTCGCATCTGGGCAGACCGAAGGGCCAGTTCAATGAAAAATACAGCCTGGCTCCCGTGGCCGCCCGCCTCGCCGAGCTGCTGGGCAAGCCCGTCGCCATGGCCGCCGACGTCATCGGCGAGGACGCCAAGGCCAAGGCCGCCGCGCTGAACGAGGGCGACGTCCTGCTGCTGGAGAACGTCCGGTTCCACGCGGAGGAAGAAAAGAACGATCCCGCCTTTGCCAAAGAGCTGGCCTCCTTCGGCGAGATCTTCGTCAACGACGCCTTCGGCACGGCCCACCGCGCCCACGCCTCCACCGCCGGCATCGCCGACTATCTGCCCGCCGTCTGCGGCTATCTGATCAACAAAGAGATCAGCATCATGGGCAAGGCCCTCAGCGATCCCAAGCGCCCCTTCGTGGCGGTGCTGGGCGGCGCCAAGGTCTCCGACAAGATCGGCGTCATCAACAACCTGCTGGAAAAGGTCGACACCATCATCATCGGCGGCGGTATGGCCTATACCTTCATCAAGGCCAAGGGCGGCTGCATCGGCAACTCGCTCTGCGAGGAAGACAAGATCGACTATGCCAGAGAAATGATCGCCAAGGCCGAGGCCAAGGGCGTCAAGTTCCTGCTCCCCATCGACACGGTCATCGGCGACAAGTTTGACGCGGCCTGCGAGAGCAAGGTCGTCAAGACCATGGAGATCCCGGACGGCTGGATGGGCCTCGACATCGGACCGGAATCCATCGCCTGCTTCTCCGCCGCGCTGGCTGACGCCGGCACCGTCGTCTGGAACGGCCCCATGGGCGTGTTCGAGATGGAGCGGTTCGCCGTCGGCACCAAGTCCATCGCCAAGGCCATCGCGGAGAGCGGCGCCGTCAGCATCATCGGCGGCGGCGACTCGGCGGCCGCTGTGGAACAGCTCGGCTTCGCGGACAAAATGACCCATATCTCCACCGGCGGCGGCGCCTCGCTGGAGTTCCTCGAGGGTCTCACTCTGCCCGGCATCGCCTGCCTGGCCGACAAGGAGTGAACTCCCGCTTCCCCGTTCGTTTCCTATTTTGTCGTGTTCATTATAATAATCAATACTATACTATTCTTTGAAGGGAGAATAACATGAACAGAAGATATCGCAAGACCATCATCGCCGGCAACTGGAAGATGAACAAGACCCCCAAAGAGGCCCGCGCCCTCGTCGACGCCATGCGTCCCCTGATCGCCAAGGCCAAATGGTGCACCACCGTTCTCTGCGTCCCCTTCGTGGACATCAGCTCGGCCATGAAGGCCACCCGCGCCACTAAGATCGCCATCGGCGCCCAGAACGTCCACTGGGAGAACTCCGGCGCCTATACCGGCGAAGTCTCCGCCCAGATGCTGGCGGACCTCGGCATCAAATACGTCATCATCGGCCACAGCGAACGCAGACAGTACTTCGGTGAGACCGACGAGATCGTCAATAAAAAAGTCCTCGCCGCGCTGGAAGCCGGCCTGAAGGTCATCATCTGCGTCGGCGAGACGCTGGAAGAGCGCGAGCGCGGCGTCACCACCGAGCGCATCCGCTATCAGGTCAAGAGCGCGCTGAACGGCGCCAGTGTGGAAAACATCCGCCACATCATCATCGCCTACGAGCCCATCTGGGCCATCGGCACCGGCAAGACCGCCACGCCGGAACAGGCCAACGCCGTCTGCACCGTGATCCGCGACACCGTCCGCGAGATCTTCGGCGCCCGCGCAGCCCGCTCCACCACCATCCAGTACGGCGGCTCCATGAACGCGGAAAACGCGGCCGCTCTGCTGGCCCAGCCGAACATCGACGGCGGCCTCATCGGCGGCGCTTCGCTGAAGCCCGAATCCTTCAAGGCCATCGTGGACGCGGCCAACCAGTAAATCCCTCTTTCCCGGAACAAAAAGACCGCTTCGATCCCTTTTCCAAGGGCCCGAGGCGGTCTTTTTCCGCGCCCGGCTCAGACGGCGGCCGTCTGCCGCGGCCGGTGCGCCGGACGGCGTTCCCGCGCGTCGGTCGCGCAGTAGCTCACGGCGATGACGGTCCGGTCGTCCCGCGCCTCGCCCGGCAGCAGCCGCATGAGGATCTCGCACAGATCCCGCGGATCGTCGGTCATGACGCCGAGGATCGCCTTTTCCAGCGCAGGCCCGCACTCGGCCCCGTCGCTGACGATCAGCACCATGTCGCCGTCGGACAGCCGCGCCGACGCCTCGGCCACGGCGTAGAGCTCTCCCCCGCCGCCGCCGGCGCTGATCCGGGACAGGCTGTACTGCCCGTCCGCCGTGCGGTGACGGATATAGGCCGGCGCGGCGCCGTATTTCACCGAGGTCAGCACCGAGGAATAGGGGTCGATCCCCGTGACGTCCAGCGTCGCGTTGACCGCGCCGCCGTCCCGGCGCTCCAGCGACGCGGCCACGATCTCCACCGCCGAGGCCGGCGAAACGCCGGCCCGCAGAAAGTTCTCGGTCAGGCGCATGGCCGTCTCGGCACAGCCGTGAGCCCGCTCGCCGCTTCCCGTCCCGTCGCACAGGATCACATAGGTGACCCCGTCGTCCGCCCGGAAATAGGTCCCGCAGTCGCCGCTGACGCGCTCGCCCCGGCGCCGCTCGGCACAGGCGCCCACGCGGCACACGAACCTCGCCTGTTCGCGGAGCGAAAGGCTGGCGTACAGCCTTCCCTCGGTCTGGGTCGGCGGTTCGAAGGAGGTCTCCAGCGCGTCCTCCGCCCGGCGGCGGAACTCGTCCGGCTGTCGGAACAGCACCGACAGGTCCGCGGCGCAGAGCTCGACCCGCAGCGCGCCGCGGGCGTCCCGGCGGACCACCGCCTCACAGTCGGCCCCCATCTCCGCGGCGATGCGCCGCACCCGGGCCTCGGCCAGCTTGTCCTCCCGGTCCTCCGCGCCGATCTCCTCGGCCGAAAGGTCCAGGATGTCGGAAAGGCTTTTGAACTGCCTCTCCAGCCGCCGTTCTTCCTCCTCTCTCTCCGTGAGGCGTAGCTGTTCCCGCCGACGGTCGCGCAGCGTTTCGGTGACGGCCGCGCAGAACGCCTCGGGCGACCGGCAGTCCAGCGCCTCGGCCAGATCCTCCGGCTCGGCCCGTCCCCGGGCGAAGATGCGGTCCGCCGCCGCGATCAGGGCCTGACGGCGGCCCTCGCCGCCGTTCCAGCAGATGCTCCGTTTGATACAGCCCGCGCAGACCGTCTCACAGGCGCGGCCGAACAGGCTGAAGCGCTCGCCGCCGCCGGTCTCCCCGGGCGGCGCGGCCAGCGTGGAAAACGCCTCGGACATGCCGTTCAGCCGCACGGCAAGTCGGGTCTTCTCCATGCGGAAGCGGCCGCCCCCGTCCTCCTCCGGCTTTTCGCGGAAGAACAGCCGCCGCACCCCCTCCGGCACGGTGCAGGAGAGGGCCGCACCCGCGGCCAGGTGCACCGTCACCGCGAAAAACGGTACGCGCCGGAAGACCAGCGCCGCGGCCGCCGAGGACGCCGCG
>JAEERN010000013.1 GCA_016285815.1 Clostridiales bacterium | reverse complement strand
GCCTACGGCTTTGCCTCGGGCAACGACGCTTCGCCCGAGGGCGTGGCCGCCGCCGTGCGGGCCGCGCAGGACAACGCGGCGTTTCTGGCCGAGGCCGAGCGGTCGGACCGGCCGGACATTTGCCCGGCGGCGCCGACGGTGCGCTCGGACGGGCTGGAAGACGAGGCCGACGTGCCCCGCCGCCGCTACGCCGAGCTGGCCCGGGAGCTGGACGCCTATATCGAAAAGAACTGCCCGGACCTGGTCAGCCGCTTTGCCAGCTGCTCGTCGCTGGTTATGGAGAAGCTGCTCTATACCTCCGACGGGACGGTGGCCCGGTCGTACACGCCCAAGGCCACGGCGGCCTTCGTCCTGACGGCGGAGGACTCCGACGGCCAGCCCGTGGAGCTTTACGAGGTGGTCAGCGATTACGGCAGTCTGGAGGACGTCTGGTCTCCGGAGCGGGTCTTCGCCAAGGTGGACGAGACCTATGAAAAGCTGATGAAGAAGCGCGAGGGCGTCTATCCCGATCCGGGCCCGAAGCAGGTCATCCTGGCGCCTGATCTGGCCGGGATCCTGGCCCACGAGGCCGTGGGCCACACGGTCGAGGCGGACTTCGTGCTGTCCGGCTCGGTGGGCGGGCCGTATCTCGGGCGCGAGGTGGCCAGCGGGATGGTCACGCTGGTGGATTTTGCCAACACGGCCTTCGGGGCCCGGTGCCCCGTTCCGGTCTATGTGGACGACGAGGGGATCCCGGCGTCGGACGCAACGCTCATCGAAAACGGGATCCTCAGGGGCTATATGCACAACCGGGAGTCCGCCGCCCGCTTCGGCGCGGCGCCCACGGGCAACGCCCGCGCCTTCTCCTTCGGGGACGAGCCGCTGATCCGGATGCGGAACACCTGCATCCTGCCCGGATGCGACAAGCTGGCGGACATGATCGCCTCCATCGACGACGGGTATTATCTGGTGAACACCGGCAACGGTCAGGCCGACGCCACGGGCGAGTTCATGTTCGGCGTGGACTTCGGCTATGAGATCAAAAAGGGAAAGCTGGGCCGCGCCATCCGAAGCACCACCATCTCCGGCGTGGCCTTCGAGATGCTGAAGACCGTGGACATGCTGTCCGACGATCTGGTCTGGGCCACCGGCATGTGCGGCAAAAAACAGAGCATCCCCGTGGGCATGGGCGGCCCCGCCGTGCGCTGCACGGTGAACATCGGCGGACGCTGAAGGGGAAAGGAGAAACGACATGGAGATCCGGGAGATCGCAGCGTTCCTCTGCGACAAGATCCGCGGGACGGGGGCCGACATGGGCCGCTGTACCGTCCGGCGCGGCGAATCCACCGAGGTGTATTACGAGTCGGGAAAGATCAGCATGATCCGCTCGGTCTTTTCCGAAAGCGTGTCCGTTGCCGTCATCAACGGCCAGCGGTGCGGATCCGCGTCGGTGAACAGCTTTGAGCGGGACGAGCTGGAGCGGGCCGTGGCCGAGGCGTTCGCCGCGTCGGAGCACGCGCTGGAGGACGAGGCCGAGGGGATCAGCGAGCGGACGGAGGACGTCTCGTCGGACCGCGGCATCCGCCGTCCGGACCGCGGCGTTTTGTACGGCCTGCTCAAGGGGCTTTTGGAGGATACGGCGCGGGAGTTCCCGAAGATCAGCTATGACAACATCTCCGTCAGCCACCGCTGGACGGAGGGCGCCGTGGCCAACACCAACGGCGTGATGCTGTCCGAGAGCAACGGTCTGCTGTCCTACGACGCCATGTTCATGGCCCGGGACGGGGAGAACACGTCGTCCTTCAACTACACCGGCGCCGCCACGGACGACACGGTCACGCCGCTGATCGAGCGGGGCGAGCTGCGCCGTCTGTTGGGCGAGAGCCAGCGTCAGCTGGAGACGGTCCCGGTGGAGGGAAAGTTCGTCGGCGAGGTGATCCTGGCGCCGTCCATGCTGGAAGAGGTGGTCGGCGAGGTGTGCGGGCTGTTCCTGGAGGACGGCGTTCTGATCGACGGCACCAGCCCGTGGAAGGACAAGCTGGGCCGGCAGGTGGCTTCGCCGCTGGTCAACGTCACCATGAAGGCCCTGTGCGGCGAGCTGCCGGCTTCGTCCGCGGTGGCGCGGGACGGCTATCCCGCGCGGGACGCGGAGATCATCGCCGGCGGCGTGCTGAAGAGCTTTCTGCTGTCGCGCTACGGCGCGAAAAAGACCGGTCTGGCGCGCTGTCCCGGCTGGGACGGCGCCCTGTGCGTCGCCCCCGGCACGGACCGGCTGGCGGACATGATCGCCGGGGTCAGGCGCGGGCTGCTGGTGAACCGCTTTTCCGGCGGCGCGCCGTCGCCCAACGGAGACTTCAGCGGCGTGGCCAAGAACAGCTTTCTCATCGAGGACGGCGCGGTCACCGCGGCCGTCAGCGAGACCATGATCAGCGGGAACTTCGCGCAGATGCTGGCCGACGTTTCGGCCCTGTCCGCCGAGACGCTGAACAGCGGCGGGTCCATCGTGCCGTGGGCGCGGACCGGCGGCGTCACGATCTCGGGAAAATAGCGCGGCGCGGCCCGCGGGAAGAGAGGATAGCCAGATGAAACTGACCTATTACGGCACGGCGGCCGCCGAGGGCTGGCCCGGGATGTTCTGCCGGTGCGCGAGCTGCGAGCGGGCGCGCGCCGCGGGGGGACGCAACGTCCGCACCCGGTCGCAGGCGCTCGTCAACGACGATCTGCTGCTCGACCTGCCGGAGGACACCTATCTGCACGTTCTGAATTACGGACTGGATCTGACCCGCGTGCGCAGCCTGCTGGTGACGCACCCCCACCTGGACCACTTCGTGCCGGAGGAGCTCTGGTGCCGCAGCCACGGCATCGCCTATGAACTGCGGCCGGAGGCGCCGCTGCTGACCGTATACGGCGGCGAGGGCGTGGCGCGCAAGCTGGGACGGATGGCCGACTACCAGCCCGACCGGGTGACCTTCGTGCGGCTGGTCCGCGGCGAGACGGTCCGGTTCGACGGCTATGAGGTGACGCCGCTGGAGGCGGACCACGCCCCGGGGCAGGACGCCATGATCTTCGCCGTCTCCGACGGGAAGTCCCGCCTTCTCTACGCCCACGACACGGGGTATCTGACCGACAGCGCCTGGGCCTGGATCGAGACGGAAAAGCCGCGCTTCGATCTGGTCTCGCTGGACTGTACCAACATCGTGACGCCGGGGCGGCGGGGCCACATGGATCTGGAGGCCTGCGGCGACGTGAAGGCGCGCCTGCTCTCCTGCGGCGCCGCGGACGAAAAGACCGTGTTCGTGCTGAACCACTTTTCCCACAACGGCAAGCTCACCTACGACGAGCTGTGCCGGCGGGTCGGGGACGAGTTCCTTGTCTCGTACGACGGGATGTCGGTGACGTTCTGACTATTCGAGGACCGGGCGATCCGCCCGGAGAGAGGAGACCCGCGATGGAAGACAGGATCGAGACCTTCCGGCGCCGCGCCGAGAGCGAGCTGGGCGTGAGGTGCGCCGCGGCGCCCATGGACGAGAGCATGTTCCACGCAGAGCTTCGCTCCGCCTGCGCCCAGAACGTGTGCGGCTGTTACGGCACTTGCCACACCTGTCCGCCGAACATCGGCCCGGCGGAGGAGTGCATCGAACGGGTGAAGGCCTATTCGACCTATATCGCGTTCCAGAAGGTCTATACGCTGGAGGACAGCTTCGACTTCGAGGGCATGGTGGCCGGGAAGAACGACTTTCAAAACGTCATCCAGGGCGCGGCGAAGCTGGCCCGGGAGATCTTCGGCGAGCCCCTGATCCTGGGCGCGGGCGGCTGTACGCTCTGTCCGACCTGCGCCGCGGCGGAGGGCAAGCCGTGCCGTATGCCGGACCGGGCCATCCAGTCGCTGGAGGCCAACTGCATCCAGGTGTCCGAGTTCGCCCGGCACTGCGGCCTGAAGTACATCAACGGCGCCGACACGGTGACCTATTTCGGCGGCGTCTTCCTGAAATAGAGAGAAGGACAGAAGAAAACGCGTTCCGGAAACATCCGGAACGCGTTTTTGCAAACGGTTCGAACAGACGGGAGGGCTCAGCGCCACGCCTCCGGCGGGAGACGGCGCCCGTCCAGCGCGGCCTCGGCCAGCGCATCGCCCCGGTAGACCAGCTTGAGGGAGAAGAAGGGGCGCTCCTCGGCCAGCAGCCGCAGGAAGATCCGGTCTCCCTCCCACAGGGGCAGAGAGGGGATCTCGCCGAAGGGGACCCAGCGCAGCTCGCCCTCGGCGCAGTCGCCCGGCTCGCCGGAGAAGCCGTCGGCGGTGAACAGGTGCATATACTCCGTGGGCCACGCGTCGGACACGAAGGTGACCAGCCCGCGGAAGCGCCAGCGGGTGAGGGTCAGCCCCGTCTCCTCGCGGACCTCGCGCAGCAGACAGTCCTCGGGGCTTTCGCCGGCCTCGAGACCGCCGCCCACGCCGATCCACTTGCCGCCGTTGGGATCGGCGGCCTTTTTGTTGCGGTAGAGCATCAGAGCCTCGCCGTCCCGCAGCAGATAGCACAGCGTCGTGAGGCGCATGTTATTTCTTGACCTTGAACACGGCGTTCAGCAGGCGGATGACGCCGTAGAACAGGATCAGCGCGGCAAAGGTGCCGCCAAGCCCGTAGGCCATCATCAGAAGGCCGGCCTGAAAGACGTTCATACGATCCTCGCTCCTTTCAACCGATGAGACTGGCGATGACCGGCGCCACGGAAAGCACCACGCCGCCGGCGATGACCGAGCCGATCTGGCCCGAGACGTTGGCGCTGATGGCCGGCATCAGGATAAAGTTGTAGGGGTCCTCCTCCTTGGCCATGCGCTGGACCACCCGGGCGGCCATGGGGAAGGCCGAGATGCCGGCCGCGCCGATCATGGGGTTGATCTTTTTCTTCGTGAACAGGTTGAGGAATTTGGCGAACAGCACGCCGCCCACGGTGTCGAACACGAAGGCCACCAGCCCCAGCAGCAGGATGGCCATGGTGCTGAAGGTCAGGAACTGGTCGTAGCGCATGGTGGCGCCGATGGAGACGCCCAGCAGGATGGTCACGATGTTGACCAGCTCGTTCTGGGCGGTCTTGGACAGCCGCTCGATGACGCCGGACTCTTTGATCAGGTTGCCGAACATCAACAGGCCGATCAGCGGCGCGCTGATGGGGGCGATGACCGCGGCCAGGATGGTGACGAGGACGGGGAAGAGGATCAGCGTGGACTTCTTGACCTCGACGTCCTTGTACTCCATGTGGATGCAGCGCTCTTTTTTGGTGGTCAGCATGCGGATGACCGGCGGCTGGATGATGGGCACCAGCGCCATGTAGGAATAGGCCGCCACGGTGATGGGGGACAGGAGCTTCGGCGCCAGATGCTGGGCCACCACGATGGAGGTGGGGCCGTCCGCCGCGCCGATGATGCCGATGGCCGCGGCGTGGAGGAACAGCTGGACCGGGTCGCCGCCGGAGGCGAAGTCGACCGAGGGGAGGATCTTGGCCACGCCGATGACGGCCAGCACGGTGAAGAAGATGCCGAACTGGGCCGCCGCGCCGAAAAAGGCCATGCGCGGGTTCTGGAACAGGGGGCGGAAGTCCGTCATGGCGCCGATGCCGATGAAGATCAGACAGGGGAACAGCTCGGTGGCGATGCCGGAATTGTAAAGGGTCTGCAGGATGCCTGTCCCGCCCTCTGCGGTGGACCAGACGATCTCCAGCGGCAGGTTGACCAGGATCGCGCCGAAGCCGATGGGCAGCAGTAGCGCGGGCTCGTACTCTTTGGCGATGGCCAGCCAGATGAGCACGCCGCCGATGGCGTACATGATGAGATACTCCCAGTGAAAGTTGAAGACACCGGAGAGAAGTTCTTGCCAGGGCATTTTTGTTTCGACCTCCAATTGTGCTTTGAAGCGTTGAATTGATTTTATCACAACCCATTCGGGCTGTCAACAAAAGAAATGATCCGGTTTTGCCCGAAACCGGTCCGCCGGGCGGTGCAGGAACCCTTGAAAAAGGCGCAAGTTTCTGGTATAATAACCATAATGGGAACGTCGGAAAAAGTACGGGTCGGAGATCGGTCGATGGCAGACGGAAAAAACACGTGGAAATTGTCCCCCGCGGGGGAGGTGAACGCCGCGGCGCTGGCGGAATTCGGGTATGGTCCGCTGGTGGCGAAGGTGCTGGCCGCGCGCGGGGTGAGCGCCCGGGCGGACATCGCCCGCGCGCTGGGGCAGGATCTGCCCGTCTGCGATCCGGCGACCATGCGGGACCTGCCGGCCGCGGCCGCGCGCATCCGCGAGGAGCTGGAGCGGGGCGGCCGCATCACGGTCTTCGGCGATTACGACGTGGACGGTCTGACGGCGAGCTATCTCCTGTGGGACTGGCTGAGACGCCGCGGCGCGGACTGCGGCGTGTACCTCCCCGAGCGGGAGGGCGAGGGCTACGGCATGAGCGCCGCGGCGCTGGAGAAGATCGCATCGGACGGCACGGCGCTGATCGTCAGCGTGGACAACGGCATCACCGCCGTGGAAGAGGCCGCTCTCGCCGCGCGTCTGGGGATGGACATGGTGGTGACCGACCACCACACGCCGGGCGAGACGCTGCCCGACTGCTGCGCCGTGGTGGATCCGCACCGGGCGGACTGTCCGTACGAGAACAAAGAGCTGGCCGGAGTCGGCGTGGCGTTCAAGCTGCTGTGCCTGCTGGACGAGGGCGGCGAGGCGGCGGTGATGCAGCGGTACGGCGATATGCTGGCGCTGGGGACCGTGGCCGACATGTGCGGCGTCACCGGCGAGAACCGCCGTCTGCTGGCGGCGGCGGAGCCGGTGCTGAGACAGACGAAGAATCCGGGGCTTCGGGCGCTGGCGGCCAAGGCCGGCTGCCCCCAGCCGCGGCTGATCGATATCCCTTACCGGCTCGGGCCGCGGCTGAACGCGGCGGGCCGCATGGGCTCGGCGTCCATGGCCTTCGAGCTGCTGCGCTCGGGCGACGCCGCCGAGGCCGAGGCCAACGCCGAGGTCCTGGCCCAGCTCAACGCCCGCCGCCAGGCGGTGGAGAACCGGATCGCCGCCGAGGCCGAGGCCATGGTGGACCCGGCGGCCGTGGAGCGGGAGCGCGGGATCGTGCTGCGCGGAGACGGCTGGAAGCTGGGCGTGCTGGGCATCGTGGCGGCCAAGCTGGTCGAACGGCACGGCGTGCCGGTGATCCTGGCGACGGAGGACGGCGGCGTGCTGAAGGGCTCGGCCCGGACCGCCGGGGAATACGACCTGTACGGCGCCATGCAGCGCGCGGCGGAGGGGATCGGCCTCTGCGGCGGCCACCGGGCCGCGGCGGGGATCAAGATGGAGCCGGCGCGGTTCGACGAGTTCCGGCGGCGGTTCCTCGCCGTCACGGCCGCCGAGGCGGCGGGCGGGGAAGGCCGGGTCGTCGAGGCCGACTGCGAGGCGGAGCCGTCCGAGCTGACGACGGCCAACGTGGCGGCGCTGGAGCGGCTGGCCCCCTTCGGGCCGGGCAACCGCCAGCCGGCGTTCTGTCTGAGAGACGTGCGCGTCGCGTCGGTGTCGCCGACGAAGACCGGCCGCCACACGCGGCTGACGCTGGAGAAGGGCGGCGCCGTCCTGACCGCCTTTTGGTTCGGCCGGGAACTCGAGGCGATCGACGTGGGCCCCGGCGACCTGATCGACCTGATCGTCTCGGCCGAGATCGAGGAATACCGCGGACTGAAGAGCGTCCGCTGCGTGGTGACGGACGCGATGCTGTCCGGCGAGCGGGCCACCGAGCGCCTGCGCGCGCTGCTGTCCGGCCAGCGGGAGCCCCTGCCGCCTCCCTCGCGCGAGGCGTGCGCCGTGGTCTGGAGCGCGCTGGCGGGCCAGACGGGACCGCTGTCGGCCCGCACGCTGCTGC